>CAUQJU010000009.1:0-15399 GCA_963518005.1 uncultured Campylobacter sp. | reverse complement strand
TTATCTGGTCTAAAATCATCTGTATCCTTATGCGCTTATTTTATTGTTTTTTACGAAAATCGGCTTTTCTTTGCCGTTTACGACCTCTTTTGTTATCACCACGTCGTAGCCCGCAAGCTCCGGCAGTTCGTACATTATGTCGGTCATCACCTCTTCCATTATGCTTCGCAGTCCCCTAGCTCCCGTTTTTCGCTCGATAGCTAGCCTTGCGACCTCTTTTAGGGCTTCGTCGTCAAATTTTAAATTCGCCCTATCTATCGCGAAAAGCTTTTGGTACTGCTTTAGTATCGCATTTTTAGGCTCGGTTAAAATTCTCACCATATCGTCCTGCGTGATTTTATTTAGCGTAGCAACCACGTGAAGTCTGCCGATTAGCTCCGGGATTAGTCCAAAATGCACCAAATCGTCGCTCTCAAGCGCGTCTAGTAAATTTTCCCTATCGTCTTTTGAGCGTTTATCTTGACCGAAACCCAGCACGTTTTTACCGATCCTGCGCTCTATGATATCGGCTAGTCCGTCAAACGCGCCCCCGCAGACAAAGAGGATGTTTGATGTGTCTATCTGGATAAATTCCTGATTGGGGTGCTTTCTGCCGCCTTTTGGAGGAATATTTACGAGGCTACCCTCAATGATTTTTAAAAGCGCCTGCTGCACACCCTCGCCGCTCACGTCGCGCGTGATCGAGCGGTTTTCGCTCATTCTGGCGATTTTATCTATCTCATCGACGAAAACTATGCCCTGCTCGGCGCGCTTTACGTCGCCGTCCGCGGCCTGTAAAAGACGGGTTAGGATATTTTCCACGTCTTCGCCGACTTAGCCGGCCTACGTTAGGCTCGTAGCGTCGCAGATAGCGATAGGTACGTCTAGAAATTTAGCCAGAGTCTGCGCCATCAGCGTCTTGCCGCTACCCGTAGGTCCCACAAGCAAGATATTTGATTTTGATATCTCGGTGTCGTCTTCTATCTCGCCTTTTCTAAAAATTCTTTTGTAATGATTATAAACGCCGACGCTAAAGACCTTTTTGGCTTTATCTTGACCGATGACGTAGTTATCTAGCACCGCCTTTAGCTCTTTTGGAGTTAAATTCGTATAGTCTTTGTCGGTTTTATTTTCAGGAGTTGATTCTTGCAGGCTCGTATCGCCGCAAATCATATTATAAGCGGCATTCACGCAGTATTCGCAGATGAAAGCCTTATTGTCCAAATCCGCAAAAAGGCGTCTATCGTTTGACTCCGTCTCGCCGCAAAAATTACATTTTCTCGCCATTATTCTCTTCCTTTTGCTAACGGGATACCGCGCTTGGTGCTTAGGATAAATTCGCACATTTTTCGCACCTGTTCGTTCGCTGCGCTCTCTAAAAGTTCGCTAGCCGCGGCCTTTAGATCCCCGCTTTTTCTAAATAAAAATTTATACGCCCTGTTTATCTCTTCGACCGCGTCTTTATCGAACCTTCGTCTGATACCGACTAAATTTAAGCTTCTGATATAGGCTCTGTTGCCCTCAGCCAGGCAAAACGGCACGACGTCCTGAGATAGCGCGCTAGCGCCCGCGATCATGCAGCTCTCGCCGACTCTCACGAACTGATGTATCGGCGTCATACCGCCCACGACGCTGTAGTCGCCTAGCTCCACGTGACCGGCTAGAGTCGCGTTATTTGCCAGGATGACGTTATTTCCGACGGCGCAGTCGTGCGCGACGTGGCAGTAGGCCATGATAAAGGCGTTATCGCCGATACGCGTGATCCCGTCGCCTTTGTGCGTGCCCGAGTTTATCGTGCAAAACTCGCGGATCGTCGCGTTTTTACCGATGCGAACGCCCGTGTTTTCCTCGGCGCGGTAGCTCACGTCCTGCGGGATATCGCCCACGATGGCGTAGCTGTAAATTTTACCGCCCTCGCCGATATGCGTGTCGCCTACGATCCTAGCGCCTTGCTTTACGAGTACGCCGTCGCCTAGCACGGCGTCTTTACTGACGTAGGCGTAGGCTTCGATCGTTACGTCCTCGCCGATCTTCGCGCCGTCCTCGACGACGGCTTGCGGATGGATATTTCTCATTTTGGCTCGCTTATTTATCTACGATCATAGCTTTTAGCTCGGCCTCGCACGCTAGAGTGCCGTCCACGTAGGCTTCGCCTTTTAGCACCCAGATATTGCCTTTATGCTTTAGCACCTCGAGGCGGTACTCGAGCCTATCGCCCGGGCGTATCGGGCGGCGAAATTTCGCTCCATCGATGCTCATAAAATAAACGACTTTATTTTCGATACCCGCTTGATGCTCGTCGCTCATGCTCTTAAACGCCAGCACGCCGCCGGCCTGCGCCATGCCCTCGATGATCATCACGCCGGGATATATCGGGTGACCAGGGAAGTGCCCCTGAAATACGGGCTCGCCGATCGTGACGTTTTTATACGCGGCGATGTGTTTGGCGGGCTCGAGTTCGGTCACTCGGTCGATGAGCAGGAAAGGGTATCTGTGCGGGAGTATTTTTTGGATTTCAACGATGTCGATCACTTTAAACCTTGTGAGTAAAATTTAAAGCCGATTTTAGCCAAATTTTGCTAAGAAAAAGATTATTGATTTGGTCGGGGCAAAATTTAACGGCTAAATTTTCGCGCACGCCTTTTATCTCGAGCGCGTTAAATTTAGCTCAAATTTGCGTTACCAAAACCTCGCGGCTATCGTTATAAAGCTCGTTTTTGGCGTAGATTTCGTATCTGCCCGCGCGAATTTCATCCAGCACGATTATAGGATTTTGGCTAAATTCTCCGCACAGCTCGCGGCGGATTTCCAGCTCGCGAGGTACCGCGATAGGCCTGCGGCAAAGCTCCTTTACGCTAGCGAATTTTTCGCCCGAGAGCTCGTTAAATTTAGCCAAATTTAGCAGCGTCACGCCGTCTCGCAGCTCGTCGCAAATTTGAGCCGCCTCGCTCACGCTAAATTTGACGTTCTCGCGCTTAAAATGCGAGTAGAGCAAAAAATACGACGGCATGACGGCTTTGTCAAATTTGACGTAGGCGCGCAGCAAGCGGTAGTTTAAAAAATATTTGCGCGATAGATGAAACGGCGCGCCCCTTTCCTCGCACTCCCGCACCTTTTCGTAAAGCTCCAGACGCTCCTCGATGCCGCCCGGCATCACACGCCCGCTAATCTCGCTCATAAGCTCGCTAAGCGGCAGTTTTTGCGCCTCGCGCTGCTTGCTAAGCCCGAAAATACAGCCGCAGTAGTTTTGATGATAGAGTTTATCTTTTTTAGCAAGCTCAAACTGCGCGTTCGTGCCGCCGCCCGTGCGGTAGTCCACGGCAAAGGTTTCAAGGCCGTATTTCCCCGCAGCCTTATTTAGCGCGGATTCAAGCTGCGAGAAGTCCTTTTTCGGGCTCATCAGTAGCGTCGTGGTGATAGATTTTTCGCCTAGCTCAAACGCCTTTTTGGCCGAATTTCCCACGCGAAAATCAAAGCAATACGCGCAGCGCTTGCCCTTTTCTGGCTCGTTCTCAAGCCCCTTTGCGCCCGCAAGCCAGCCCTCAAATTCGTATTCGCCGCAGATGAGCTCGACGCCAAGCTTTTCGCAGCTCCTTTTTACGTCGCGAAATCTCATCAAAAACTCGCTGTACGGGTGGATGTTGGGGTCGTAAAAATAGCCGATGAGACGCTCGTGCGGGCGATCGGCGCGCAGGCGTTGCAGGAAATAGTGGCTGTCGACAGAGCAGCAAATATGGACTAACATTATAATTCCCCATAAACGACGGATTTTAGAATAATTTTTTCTATACCCGCCGCAGTCACGGACGACCGGTCCGCTCCTTTGCGGGCAAGAAAAATTTATTTAAACTACGCCTATTTTGTCTTGAATAATTTTTGCCGATTTTACTAAATTTAACTGCAAATTTTATTAAAGCTAGCGGCTTAAATTTAAAAATGTGCGGCGCGATAGCGCATTCGCACCCCTTGAACGTGCAGTGGGGTTAGAGAGGGCTTGGGAGGGGGTCTGCTTTGCAGTTGCGAGGCAAAGCCGAAGCAAAGGAAGGCGACGCTTCGTAAGTAGAACCCCCTTCCTCTCCCAAAAATTCAGTTTTACAGAAAGTAAGTTTTTAAAGTAAATTTCGTCCCAAGACTAGACATATAGTCTGTCGCAGGGCGAAATTTACGAAATCATTTAAAAGCACGCAAGAGGCAAGCCGCTAAATTTGCAAATTTAACCATTTAAAAATTCTATGATTTTCTCTTCACACTCTTTAACCGAACCGCTAAATTTACTCTCAAACTGCGATCCATTAAACGTCCGCTGACGCTTAGCCAGCTGCGCCGTGTGCGTGCAGATGAGCTCCTCCAGCTCGGCCTGAGTTTTGATCTTGCCTCGCAAAAACTCGCCGCACTCTTTTAGACCGACCGAGTTTAGCGGCTTTGGTCGCTGCGGATACCGAGCAAACAGCTCCCGCGCCTCGTCCAGCAAGCCCTGCTCAAACATCGCCCTAGTGCGCTCTTTGATACGACCTCTTAGCTCGTCCCTATCCCAGCTAAGCTCAAAAATCGCCAAATTTGACGCAACGGGAGCTAGGGTATTTTCGCGCAGATACGCGCTCACGGCCTCGCTTCGCCCGCTAGAGCGCAAAAACGAGTAGATGTCAAACCACTTTTGCAGGCGGTAGGTGTCGTTTGCGCTAAATTTGGCGGCAAACTCCGGATCGAGGCTTAAAACGAGCTCGTAAATTTGAGCGTTTGATAGGCCGCTTTCTACGCGCTCAAATTTAGGCGTGAGACCCGACAGCAAGGCCTTTAGATAAAATCCGCTTCCGCCGGTTATAAATAAATTTTTACCGTTTTTTTGCGCAAATTCGCTAGCCGTTTTATAAACCTCAAAAAACATCCCGACGTCAAAATGTTCATCGGGCATCAGTAAATTTACCCCAAAATGCGGCACCAAAGCTAGCTCGTCCGAAGTCGGCTTAGCGCTTGCGACGTCGATAAATTTATAAACGCAAAGCGAATCAAGACTCAAAATCGCTCCGTTAAATTCGCTTGCTAGCTTTAGCGCGAGCGCCGTTTTTCCGCTAGCGGTGGTGCCGATGATGGCGAGTTCTTTCATAAAAATGCCTTAAAATTCGTAAATCTGCTCAAATTTTATCACAATTTACGCTTTTATAAGATAAAATAAAGCAAAAATTTCAGGAAGATTATGCAAAAATTTATAAATATTTTAAAAGATATTAACGAACTGATCGTCTTTAAGCACTCTATTTTCGCGCTGCCTTTTATATTTACCGCGATGATAACGGCGAGCGCGCAGGTAAACGGCACGGCTTGGTTTGGCTGGAAGTTGCTTATTTTGGGCGTTCTTTGCGCAGTTTCGGCGCGAAATTTCGCGATGGCCTTTAACCGCTACAAGGACGAAGACATCGACAAATTAAACCCGCGCACGGCAAATCGCCCGAGCGTGGACGGACGTATCGGAAGGACAAATTTGCAAATTTTTATCGCGGCAAACGCCGTCATCTTCGTGCTGGTCGCCTATCTCGTAAACGAGCTTGCATTTTGGCTGAGCTTTCCGATCTTAGCTGTGCTTGGCGGATATTCGCTTTTTAAGCGTTTTAGCGAGCTAGCGCACCTAGTCCTTGGCCTCTCGCTGGGTCTAGCACCCATCGCCGGAGCCGTCGCGGTTACGGGCGAGATACCGCTTTTTAGCGTGCTACTCTGCCTTGGCGTGATGTTTTGGGTGGCGGGATTTGACCTGCTTTATTCGCTCCAAGATATCGAATTTGACCGAGAGCACGGGCTTTTTAGCATCCCTAGCGTTTACGGCGAAAAGGCTACGATGTTTATCTCGGCAATCTTTCACGCTACGGCCGTGATCTTTTGGCTGCTTTTTGCGTGGGCGGGAGGGCTTGGCACGGCCGCCTTTGTCGGGATTTTGCTTTGCGGCGCGATTTTAATAGCCGAGCACCGCATCGTTAGGCAAGATTTTAGCAAGATCGACCGTGCATTTTTTACGTTAAACGGCTATCTGGGCATACTTTTTTTTGTTTTCGTCTGGGCTAGCTTATGAGACTGGTTCCGGCAAATTTAGACATAGTTTTTGAGAAAGTGGGCGATCGCGAGAGCGAGTTTTTGCGCGAATTTGACAAGCTTAGCGGCAACGAGGACGATCCGCTGGGAGCGTGGATAAAGCGCGCCAAAGCAAAGGGCGACACGAAAGAGAGCGATCAGGTGATACTAACGCTGCTAGTCGAGCTTCACCGTAAATTCGACGAGCTAAACGCCTACATAAAAAATGAAAAATTCGTAAAACTCGAGCTTGCGCAATCTAGCGTGCTAGAGGGGATAAATTTTGAAAATTTTAGGATAAAAGAGGCTAAATTTAAAAATGGCGCCAGGTATTACGGACGCATTTTTATGCCTATCTTTCCGAAGCGAGACGTGGCGATATTTTTTGAAGCGCTAGATGAAAAAACCGCCAAAATCACGCGTATAAACGAGAGCGACGAGAGCGACTACAACGGCTACGTGACGGCCAGAGAGCGGGCAATGATAAGAGAACTAAAGGAGATGAAAGATGAATAGCGATTTGATGATTTTTGCGATATTCGGGCTGATTTTGACGATACTTTTCGTACTGGTTTTCGTAAAAGACCTTGAGGTTTCCAGAAAATTTTCAAGGTATGAAAAAGCTATAGAAGGACTCATCCAAGAGCTTCACGCGGTAAAAAAACAGGTCGCGAATTTAGACCGAAGCGAACCGGGCGAATTTGACGCGGCGCAGCTAGAAAGCAGTCTCGAACAGCGTCTAAACGAAAAAATAAATCAAAAAATAACTCCGATAATAAACACCCTCCAAAGCATCGAAAGCTCGATAGATAGCTTCCAAAGCCAGCAACAAGATAGGCTTTTTACGCTTGAGGAGCGCACAAAAAGCATCAGCAAGATAACCGCTCCAAACGGCGAAGACGACGAAAAGCGCATAGTGCAGATGTATAGCGAAGGCAAAAGCGTAGAAAGCATCGCAAAAGAGCTGTGCGTGGGCGTGGGCAAGGTCGAGCTGACGCTAAAACTGCGAGAGATGATATAATGTTAAAACCTAGGCGCGAAATATAAAAAAATAACATTATTTTCATACGCAAGTTTTAAAAAATTTTAAAGCTTAACTTCCTATAATGCCCTTTAACCAAATCAAAAATAAATCTTTTTGATAAAATTAAGGGCGAAAAATGTTAATAGACGGACACGGAAGAACTGTTGATTATCTGCGTATTTCTGTCACGCAAAGATGTAACTTTAGATGCAAATACTGCATGCCTAAAACTCCATTTAGCTGGGAGCCGAAGGAAAATTTACTAAGCTTTGAGGAGCTGTTTTTATTTGTCAAAGTCTGCTTAGACGAGGGCGTAAAAAAGATCCGTATCACGGGCGGCGAACCGCTACTTCGTAAGGACTTAGACAAATTTATCGCGATGATAAACGAGCACAGCCCCGATGTCGATCTAGCTATCACGACAAACGGCTTTATGCTCAAACACTATGCAAAAGCCCTCAAAAACGCGGGTTTAAAGCGCATAAATATGTCGCTTGATAGCTTAAAAACCGAAAAAGCTAAATTTCTCGCGCAAAAAAGCGTTCTGCATGAGGTTTTAGCAGGCCTTGACGCTGCGCTTGAAGCCGGACTAAAAGTCAAGCTAAACACCGTCGCGCTAAGAGGCGTAAACGATGATGAGATCGTCTCTTTGCTAGAGTTTGCGCGCTCTATGGGTTGCCAAATTCGCTTCATCGAATACATGGAAAATATCCACGCGACGGGCGAACTAAAAGGCATGAAATCGGCTGAAATTTTAGATGTTATCGCAAAAAAATATCGCTTTGAAGCAGCCGAAAAAGTACCGACGGGGCCGGCTAGCATCTACAAGCTAGAGGACGGCTATACCTTCGGCGTCATCGACCCGCACAAACACGACTTTTGCGAGAGTTGCAACCGAATACGCCTCACGGCCGAGGGACATCTCATCCCGTGCCTGTATTTCGAGGATGCGATGAGCATAAAAGATGCCGTAAGAAAGGGCGATATCGCGGGCGCTAGCGAGATATTGCGCCAAGTGCTGCAAAACAAACCCAAAGAAAACAAATGGGCGATCGGCGCTCAAAACGAGACCTCAAGTCGCGCCTTTTACCAAACGGGCGGCTGAAATCAGGGCTAAATTTACGCTAGATTTGACGTGGATTTAGCCTACTTTTTATCAAATTTAACTACGCTCGGTTTATATCCATAATTTTGCCGCTCTTTTTCTAGCAAAACCTGCTCAAATTTGACGTAAAATCCACCTAACTCCATAAAACTACCCTTTAAATTTTGCTATAATCGACTAAAATTAAAAGGCGAAATTTGAGTTTAAACCTAGTCGAGAGTTTTTTAAGCATCCAAGGCGAAGGCGCAAATAGCGGCCGTTTGGCGATTTTCTTGCGTTTTGCGGGCTGCAATCTAAACTGCGCGGGCTTTGGAGTGCGCGCCGTCTCGCCCAAAACCGGCGAAACGCTAGTTGGCTGCGACACGATCCGCGCGGTTTTTACAGGGCATTTTTCGTATCAAAAAATCTTGCGCGCGGACGAACTCATAAAAATAACGCAAAGCTTGAGCGCAAATTTGCGCCAAAAACCTATCGTCGTCATCACGGGCGGCGAGCCGCTACTACATCACAAAAATCAAATTTTGTTAGATTTTTTAAATTTTGCGACTAGCGAGGGCTACGAGGCGCATTTTGAAACAAACGGTACGATCGAGGTGGATTTTGCCAAATTTGAGATTTATAAAAGATGCCGTTTTGCCGTTAGCGTCAAGCTCGAAAACAGCGGCGAAAGCGAGGCTAGGCGTATCAACGCTAGCGCTCTAAAAGCCATAAAACAAAACGCCGCGGGCGGTTTTTATAAATTCGTCCTTGACAAAAAAAGCGTAGAGGACGGCTCAGCGATAGCGCAAATTTCGCGTATTTTAGAGATTTGCGACGCGGAAGTCTTTTGTATGCCGCAAGGTTATGATAAAATAAGCCTTGAGCAAAACGCCCTAGCCGTCGCACAGTTTACGATCAAACACGGTTTTAGCTACTCCGATCGCCTGCACATCAGGCTTTGGGGCGCAAAAGAAGGGGTTTAAAGCCTAAATTTAGGCGGCGTTACCCGCATTTTACGGCGCGAAACGGTAAAATTTAATAAACGGAGCTAAGATGATAATAAGAAAAATGTTTAAATTTGAAAATGCTCATATCGTTAGATTTTGTAGCTCAAAACGCTGCAAAACCAGTATCCACGGGCACTCTTACAGGGCTGAAATTTTACTGGAGTCAAATTTCCTCGATAATGCGGGGATGGTGTATGATTTTGGCCTGATGAAGTGCGAAATCGGCTGCATCATCGATAGCTTTGATCACTGCACGACGATATTTAGCGGCGACGAAGCCGAGTACAAAAATGACCTCAAAAAGCACTCCGCGCGCTGGGTAGAGATCCCGCTAAACCCCTCCGCAGAGCAGTTTTGCAGGATATTTTTCGTGATGATAGATAGGCTTTTAAAAGCCACTCAGATGCAAAACGGCGAGCGCGAAGTGAAGCTTCACAGCGTCGTCGTCCACGAGACTGATACGGGCTACGCGCAGTGCTTCAGAGAGGATGCGTATAACGCTAAAATGGGCGAGGTAAATTTAAACGAGGTCGTCTTTTCTGAGGGCGTGAGAGCCGAGTGGGAGGACGCCGAGCTGTTTGAGAAAATCAAGCTAGGCAAAAAAATAGTAAATCCAAAGGAGGTCTAGCGTAAATGAGGAAAATTTTTGCGATTTTGACGCTGACGGCTCTAATCTTTAGTGGCTGTGAGGACGAAAAAAGCTCGCCCGAACTAGATCTAAACGAAACCGTCCCCAGCGACGTACCTATCGCGCAAAGCGACGCAAACGTGAGTATCGACGAAAATATGCCCCCGGAACCGGTGCCTGAAAAATGAAATTTAACGAGCACCTCTCAGAACTCTACGAGCTAGCGCGCTCTATCCACATCGGGCTTGCCTTTACGCTTTTAGCACTCGTCGCAGCGCACTTTTGCCTGATAAATTTCGGTATAAATTCGCCCGCCTACGCTAAACGCATCAGGCTATTTTTGCCCACCTACTACTCGTTTTTGGCCGCAATGATGCTTACGGGACTGCTTTTGATGAGCGTTTTTTACTTTTATCTGGGCCTCAAAGCTCTTGTTATGATCGCTGTTTGGATGCTGCTTATCGGGCTTGGAGCAATGGAGTTTAAGCAGCTAAAAAAGGCGATAAAAACTAAAAATTTTGCCGCTTTTAGAGCCAAAATGCGCCTAAAAATTGCGGCTGATTTTGTTTTGATACTAATTGCAAGCGGGGTGAGATGAAATTTTTATATTCAAAAGAGGCAAAAAACGAGCAAATAAGGCTTGATGGAGAGGCGTTTTTGCACCTAAAGGCGCGGCGCGCTAAGGTAGGCGAGCGCATCGACGTGCGAAATTTGACAGACGGACAAAACCACATCTATGAAATCGTAAATTTAGATAAAAGGGGTGCGGAGCTAAATTTGATATTTTCGCACGACGTGGAAGCGCGAAATAGCGATCTAACGCTAGCTTGGGCCATCGTCGATCCAAAAACGATCGAAAAAACGCTGCCTAGTTTAAACGAAACGGGCGTAGCTAAAATCGTCTTTTTTTACGGCGAATTTTCGCAAAAAAACTTTAAGCTCGATTTTTCGCGGCTAGAGCGCATTTTGATAAGCTCGTGCGAACAGTGCGGGCGAAACGATTTGATGAAATTTGAAATTTACAAAAGCCTGGACGAGCTGGTCAAATTTTACCCAAACGTCGCTCTTATCGACTTTGAAGGCGAAAATCTAGAGGGCTACTCGGGCAAAGAAATTTTAGCGATTGGCCCCGAGGGAGGATTTAGCGGGAGCGAGCGAGAGGCAATTGCAAAAAAATACGGGCTGAGAGCAAAAAATATTTTGCGTTCGCAAACGGCGATTTTAGGCATAGCGGCTAAAATTTTAATTTAAATTTGATTTTTTACGAAGTTTTTTGTATAATCTCGCCTTACTTTAAATGAAAATTAAAAAATCAGACGATAAAAGGATAAAATGATGAAAAAAGAAATTCATCCGGAATTTGTTGAGTGCAAAGTAACTTGCGCTTGCGGCAACACCTTCACTACGAAGTCAAACAAAAGCGAGATCAGAGTGGATATCTGCTCAGAGTGCCATCCGTTTTTTACGGGCAGCGAAAAGATCGTAGATAGCGCGGGCCGCGTCGATAAATTTAAGAAAAAATATAACTTAAAATAACCCTTTGCTATATTTTATTCCTACTCCGATAGGAAATTTAAGCGATATCTCGTTTCGCGCTTTGAGCGTTTTGCGCGAATGCGAGATACTCTTTTGCGAAGATACCAGAGTCGCAAAATCTCTCATAAGCCTGCTAAATACGCGTTTTGACGCAAATATAAACATCCAAAATTTTATCCCGCTACACACGCATAACGAAGATGAAATTTTATCCAAAATAAAGCTTGAAATTTTTGATAAAAACGTCGCGTTTTTAAGCGATGCGGGAATGCCGGGCATCAGCGATCCTGGAGCTGCGCTCGTAAATTTCGCGATAAAAAACGACATCGCATACGAAGTGCTAAGCGGATCAAACGCCGCACTCTTTGCCGTCGTTGCAAGCGGTCTTTGCGAAAAAGAATTTTGCTTTCTAGGATTTTTACCCAATAACGGCAAAGAGCGAGCCGCAGCGGTGCAAAATGCGCTAAATTCGCCGTTTCCCGCAGTCATCTACGAAAGCCCCAAACGCATACTTTCGCTTATTTTAGACTTTGCCAAGCTTGAGCCGGATAGAGAAATTTTTGCCATAAAAGAGGCGACGAAGAAATTTGAAACCAAATTTAGAGCCGCGGCAAGCAATCTGGCAAAAAAGCTACAAGAGGCGAATTTAAGCGGCGAGTGGTGCGTCGTAGTGCAAAAAAATCCAAATTTTACCTCAGAAAAAATCACTCAAAACGATATTTTAGAACTTGAAATTTCGCCTAAAGCCAAGGCCAAACTCCTAGCAAAAATTACTGGCAAAAGCGCTAAAGAAATTTACTCCGAACTTGCTCGCTAAAATCGCATACGGACTTAGCAAAGGGCGAAATTGTCTAAAAATTTAGCTAAATTTTACCGATTTTTAGCTATTATCAGGCGATGATAATATACGGTAAACAGCTATTTTTGCACATCATAAAAAACTATAAAAAAAACGTCAAAACGGTCTATCTCGCCAAAGAGTGCGACAAGGCACTATTTTCGCAGATCGTAGGCGTCGGCGCGCCGATAAAACGCGTGGATAATCAAAAAGCTCAAGCTCTCGCGCGCGGCGGCAATCACCAAGGTTTTTTAGCCGAGGTCGAAGAGTTTGAGTTTAAGAGTATCGACGAGATAAAAAAACAAGATTTTATAGCGGTTTTATACGGACTTAGCGACGTCGGAAACATCGGCGCCATCGTCCGAACGGCGCATGCGCTCGGCTGCGGAGGCATCGTCATCGTCGCTAAAAATTTAGCGATGGAAGGCATCCTGCGAGCTAGTAGCGCAGCGGCTTACGAGGCAAACATCGCTCTTGTAGAAGACGGCCTTAGCTTGCTAAACGAGCTAAAACAAGTCGGATTTAAAATTTACGCCACGGCAAGCGGCGGCAAAAACGCCCACGAGGTCAAATTTGGCCAGAAAGTCGCGCTCGTGATGGGTAGCGAGGGCGAAGGTTTGCACAAAAAAGTCCTCGCCAAAAGCGACGAAATAATAGGAATAAAAATGAAAAACGACTGGGACAGCCTAAACGTCTCGGCTGCGTTTGCCATACTTTGCGATAGGATTATAAATGAATGACATAAGTTTGTTAAAAGAACTGGGGCTTAGCGAAGTCGCTAGAAGAACTCATATCGAAGCCGAATACCTAGGCTACATTGCCGATAAAAATTTTGAGAAATTAGCGCGCTTTAACGTTAAAGGCTTCGTTAAAATTCTAGAGCGCGAGCTAGATGTAGACTTTACGCAATGGATGAGCGAGTATGATGCTTTTATGGCCGAACACGAGGGCGAGCTAAAACACAAAACCATAACCATATCGCCTAAAATACCGGCCTATACCGCAAGCGAAAAATCCTCTTACGGCGGTATGCTAGGCGGTATCGTTACCATTTGCGCGATCGGCGCTTTAGTATATTTTTTCGAACCTCAAAAATATATCGGCGATCTCTCAAGCCTCTTTGAAGACAAGAATAAAAGCGTGACCTACTCCGATGCGACGACCGTACGGCAAGCCGCCAAAAACCTGGACGCCATTAAAGACGCAAATATCACGGTCAGCGTGTCGTCCTCTCCCTCTACAAAGGCGCAAGACGAGCTTAACAATAGCGAAGAAAACGTCTCAAATCTGGCTATACCTAACGCCGCTCAACCTCTACCCGAGATAAACGTAACCGTCGCGACGGTCGCGCAGCCAAAGCCTATAGAGCAAAATACCGGTCAAAATTTGCAACCTACCGAGATGCTAAATAAAACCGAGCAAAATATAACCGCCACCGTTTCATCTACGCCTAAAACAGGTGATGCATACAAACTAAACGGACTTAGCGAGATAAAAGTCGTTCCTCGTAAAAAAGTATGGCTTGGGGTGATAAACCTAGACGACAATAAAAAACGCTCGCTAAACGCTTCAAATCCGGTTACTATCGAGATAGGTAAAAAGCAACTCGTCGTTACCGGTCACGGCGAGGTAAATTTAGAAATCGGCGAGCAAAATATCAAATTTAGCGGCGATAATCCAAAACGCTTTTTGGTCGAAAAAGATAAAGTAACCCCGCTTTCATTTGATGAATTCGTAGCGCTTAACAAAGGCAAATCGTGGTAAAAAAGCTCCAACTTTTAGCCCTTAGCGCGGTCTTTTGTTTTGCGGGCAGCGTGGCGGATATAGCAGGCGGATTGCTCGGTCAAAATAGCGCAAAAGCGACCCAGCTCTTTGGCGACGGCTCGGCATATCTAAACACAAACGGCAAGCCCGACATCGCCAAAATTTCAAACGTCCTAAAGTCAAATTCGCTCCTACACCTATCCTACAAGCAAAACGTAAAAGTAAATATCAAATTTATCTCGCGTCAAAATAACCCTTTGCTTCTCATAAAAATCGCCAAAGATGCCCTAAACGGACTAGGCTACAACGACATCTTAACGAGTGAATTTTCTAGTGCCGGCGGTGCGACTTGGGGAGTAACCGTAGATACTAAATTTATCCCTGATCCAGGCTCGCTATACTCTGCCTTTAAAGAAAGCGGCACCGAAATAACAGATATAAACAGGGCCGGCGAGCTATCCTACGAGTACGTCGTCGACGCGTCAAATTCGTCGATCAATCAAACCCCGGTACCGTTTTCGCAAGAAGTCCAGCTCTCAAAGCCGCTTGAGCCATATCTCATCGACGTTAGCGGCGCAAAAACCGCCGCCATAGGCGCAGACGGGGAGGATCGCTGGTCGGCTATCGTGAGAATTTTGGATAAAAATTTAAATTTGCTCGAGGAAAAACGAAGCGACAAGGCTATAAATAGCCTAAAGGTTTCCTTTCCGCAAAACG
The DNA here is from genome assembly GCA_963518005.1 of uncultured Campylobacter sp. GTDB lineage: Bacteria > Campylobacterota > Campylobacteria > Campylobacterales > Campylobacteraceae > Campylobacter_A. Next base: position 762 of record CAUQJU010000009.1, on the reverse strand, counting down.
CAAAATATCTAATGATCGACGATGCGGTCAGTCTAGAAAATATCAAACGAGGACTCAAAATCTACCTAGAATAAGGAAAAATTTATGTTTGACGAGATTAGATTTAATACGATTGAAAGACTTCCAAACTACGTATTTGCCGAGGTAAACGCCATAAAAATGGCCGCGCGCCGAGCGGGCGAGGATATCATCGACTTTTCGATGGGAAACCCGGAGGGTCGCACTCCTCAGCACATCGTCGATAAACTCTGCGAAAGCGCGCAAAAAGACAAAACTCACGGCTACTCGGCAAGTGCGGGTATCTACAAACTCCGTCTAGCCATCTGTAACTGGTACAAGCGCAAATACGGCGTAAATTTAGACCCCGACACCGAGGCCGTCGCCGTTATGGGCAGCAAAGAGGGCTTCGTGCATCTAGCTCAAGCGATAGTAAATCCTGGCGACGTAGCCGTAGTGCCCGATCCTGCTTATCCTATCCACACGCAGGCGTTTTTATTCGCCGGCGGTAGCGTGGCGAAGATGCCGCTAAAGTACAACGACAAATTTGAACTTGACGAAAATAAATTTTTCGAAGACCTGCTTCACACGATCCGTTCAAGCTCGCCGAAACCTAAATACGTCGTCGTAAATTTTCCGCACAACCCAACAACCGTAACCGTGCAAAAGAGCTTCTACGAGCGGCTAGTCGCGATGAGTAAACAAGAGCGCTTTTACGTGATCTCGGACATCGCCTACGCAGACCTCACGTTTGACGGCTACAAG
>CAUQJU010000008.1:0-15481 GCA_963518005.1 uncultured Campylobacter sp. | reverse complement strand
ACCCAAAACATTGATAAAAGGCGGCATAGGAAGCGGCAAAACCTCGCTGATCGCGGGCTTTTTGTCGGCATTTGAGAGCAAAGAGTTTTTGTACGTAAATTTAGGCGACCTTCGTATAGATGCGGATGATATTTTGTCAAATTTGCCCGAGTTTTTACGCCAAAATACTCAGATAAAAGCTCTAGCGATCGATGATTTCGAGCAGAGATTTTGGGATAAATTTGAGCCGATTTTAGAGCTAAATTTGCAAAATTTTATCGTCGCCTCTGGGTTTAAAAACGCAAATTTAAATAGCTTTAGCGAGCTAAATTTGGATTTTTTAGACTATGAGGAATTTATCGCCTTTTTTTCAAAAAAATTCGATCCGGAAACGATTTTTAGCCACTTTTTGCTCCACGGTAGGAGTCCCGCGTCGGCCTTTTGCGACGCCGAAAACGTCGCGGCAAATCTACAAACCGCGCTAAAATCCTCACTCTCCGCCACGCAACTAGTCGTGCTAAAAGAGTGCGCGAAAGCTCAGGCGCAAAACGTGAGCGTCTTTGAGATTTTTAGCACGCTAAAATCCACCCGAAAAATCTCAAAAGATAGCGTTTACGGCGCGCTTAGCGAGCTAGAAAATATGAGCGCGGTTAGCCTGGTAGAGAAATTTAACGAGCCAAACGCCGCAAAAAGGCTTTATTTTAACGACTTTGCGTTTAAAAGCGCGCTAAGTCTAAAAAAGGACTTCGCTAAAAATTTTAACAACACGGTTTTTTGCGAGCTGGCCAAATTTAACGAGCAGATTTTTTATACAAAAGAGCTTGATTTTTTCCTGCCAAAAAGGAAACTTGCTATCATTTGCTCGCCTTTTAGCGATGCGGATTTGGTCTTTTTAAAATTTAAAAAACTGCACGCAAATTTAAAAAATTTAGGTATAAATAGGCTACAAGCAATCAGCGTGGCGAACTCCGGCGAGACGAGCATAGAGGGCATAAAATGCGAAGTCGCGCCGTTTTCGCGCTGGGCGCTGGGTATATAAGGAGCGGTTATGAGAGCGGTTGCGGCGATATTTTTAGCCTGCTTTTTGGCGCTAGGCTACGAGATCAGACACGAAAACGAGGGTAAAATTTATAAATTTACAGGCGAGGCTGATGGGAGCAAATTTGAGCTCTACATCAGCGAGCTTGAGGCCGAGTTTGAAAATTTTAGCGACAAGGGCGCCGTTTTACCGCCCAAATTTCAAGGTCACGCATTTTTTGAGGGTACTAGATACGACTTTAGCAAGGGTAGCATCGAAAGATCGGGCGCCGATATAACGGCCGTAAATGCGGTCACCGAGTGGCTAAATCTAAGCGTAAAAGCGGATAACGGCGAACTAACGGGCAATCTAGCGATCAGAGGCAAGGCGCGAAAAGCCGTGATAAAACAGGTCGCGAGCTATGATTTTGCCGCGCTAGGGCTGCAAGAGATCGGGCGAGACGGAACGCGATTTGAGGCCGTTGCAAGCGACTTTTACGCGCCTAAATTAGCGCAAAATAACAAAAAATCTCTCGCCGAAAAACTTGCAAATTTTAAATCGGCATGGCTCAAAGATCCATCAAAAAACGCCGCAAACGCGCTAAATAGCCTCGAGTATCAAAACGGCAAAATAAGAAGCGTTTGCGAACTCGGAGAGGGCGGGAAAATCTGCAAAACCGTCTGGCTAAAAAATCTAAAAAAGATAAATTTGAGCGATGTTTTTAAGGATTTAGACGACGCAAATTTGGCCGCGATATTCGCAAAAGAAAAGATAGCTCCGAACGAAAATTTTACGCTCTCGCCAAGCGGGATTACGTTTTTTGACAGTGCGACCGGCGGCAAAAACAGCGAAATTTCGCTACCGCTTGAGCCCATCAAAGAGCATTTAAAGCAAAATTTCGGGCTGTTTTAGGCAAATTTATATATTGTCTTAGTATAATTTTATAGAAATATCTTAATCATTATCAAGGAGTAATTTATGGGCGCAAAAGTTATTATAGCTCTCTACGGGATAGCTAATTGCGGAAAATCTAGCGTTATAAAGGAGATTGACAAGATAATACAACAAACATATAGCATAGCAGTAAATGAGCATGCGGGGCAAAAATTTCGAGATTCAAACGATACTGGAGATATTTTTAAAATCTATGAGTTAATTCATAATAAAAAGAAACTACAAATAGGAATAGAAAGCCAGGGCGATCCTAATTCTCGAATTTTCGAAAGCCTACCTATTTTTAAAAAAAATAACTGCGACATAATAATCTGTGCAACTAGAAGTAGCGGCAAGACTTGTGACGCAGTTGTAGATACTGGCTATGAAATTTTTTGGGTACAACAAAATTATATAGTAACCGACAATATTAAAACAGACATTTCGGATAGCCTTTTAACAGATCTTATACATAAAAAACAAGATAAAATGATTGAACTAGTAAAATATATTTTTGACAATATTGTAGATAAATTAACGAAATAGACCTTTAATTAATGATTTATTATGGCTAATATATACGATTATGCGGCAAAATATTGCCGTACTTTTAGGTATTTTTATAGACTACATTAAACAAAATGTTAAAAGGCAAATTAAATCCCCAACTCTGCGGCATCGACGAGGCCGGACGCGGCGCGCTGGCTGGCCCCATGGCGGTAGCCGCATGCGTGCTAAAGCGCGAGATAGCTGGACTAAACGACTCTAAAAAACTAACCGCGAAGCGGCGCGAGGAACTATTTAAAGAGATCGCAGGAAACTCGGAATTTCTCATCGCGTATTTTTCAAGCGAGCAGATCGACGAGCTTGGACTTAGCGAGTGTCTCAGGCGCGCGCTGCGGCTATTTAAAGCGCATTTTGCGGACTGCGAGTTGCTCTACGACGGCAACGCAAACTACGGCACGGGCGTAAAAACCATGATCAAAGCCGATGGAAAAGTCGCGCAAGTAAGCGCCGCAAGCATCCTGTCCAAAGTAAGCCGCGACGCGCTGATGCGGGCGTGGGACGGCGTTTACGAGGGATACGGCTTTGCCGCGCACAAAGGCTACGGTACGAAGGCGCATCTGGACGCGATCGCCGCGCTCGGATACTGCGATATCCACCGCAAAAGCTTCGCGATAAAAGCAAGGCAAAATTCGCTTTTTGATTAGAATTTAACGCTTAGGCGCAAATTTTCGTAAGATTTTAGCTACTTCCGTCTAGGCTTGCGGGTCAATTTTTTGCGTTTATACGTAGCTTTGTTGGACACTCACGCAAATTTACGCTACGCTTTTCCTCCGTTTGCAGCGCACGGCGTTTTTAAAATTTCGCACGTCGCAGGCAAAACGTCGTTTTTAAATTCGCCCCGCGCTTGCCGTTTGCAAGCTCAGGCATCGCCGCGACTTGACGGCAAAACGCAAGCGCGATTTTTAAATTTAACAAGATACCGTCGCAGAATGGTTTTTAAACAAGCGGGGTGATTTTAAACAAACTGCGGCCGCTTTTATGAAATTTACCGCCAAATTTAGCATTTTTGGCCGCATGCGGATGATTTGCCTAGCTTTAGCCAAACACGGTAAACTCGTCAAAACCCGGCAAAGCATAGCGGCAAACGCATATAAAAACTAGCGCGCCTTACCGAAACGCAAGCTACCGGCGACGGCGAGAGCCGGTTTGGGCTTTTGCCTAAGCCGTATTTCGCCGAATGCATCTTATTTGCTCGCATATAAAATAAGCCGCGTCAAATGCGATTTTCAGCCTAAAAACGCTAAATTTACGCCGCCTGCGAGCATTACCATTTAGCGAGCAAGCTTTAAAAATAGCTTGGGCAAATTTTGCCGTTTTAATGCAAGATGCTCAAATTAAGTGTTTTTTGAACATAAAGGCTTGTTTAAATACATCTAAGAGCCGTAAAAAGCGACCAAAACATAGATACGAAGGGAAACGAATGCAACAAAATCTAAACGCGAAATATATTAAATTTTTGAGCGACGATGAGGAAAAGTCAAAAATCCTAGCAAGCGAGCTAAACGTCCCTCAAGCCGAATTTGACGCGGTTTGGAGCTGGTTTTTACTACTTTTGCAAAGGCAAAGCAAGCTAGATGTTTTTGGCGACGACATCATCAAAGATCTGGCCTCGCGGCTAGAAACTCTCGCCGCAAACCTTAGCCAAAGCGCGCAAAATTTCGTTCTAGCCAAGCTTATTTACTACAACAACATTATTCAAAGCGGGCATTTAGATTCTGCGGTTTGCGGAATCATGAGTAAATTTTTATACGACGAGATAGAGCGGCGCATATCGGAAGCAAGCTTTTGCCTTGCCGAATTTACGGCGCTTACGCGGTACATAAAGCACAATTTTTACGTCTCTCCAAACGGTTATTTGCTAGAAAACGCCCTAAAAATCGAAAAACAAAATAAAATTTTCGCACGCGCGGACAGGGACGCAAAGCTGGAAATCATACTAAATTTGCTTTGCATCATCGACGACAAGGAGTTTCACCACGATATAGCCGTATTTAAAAAGCTAGCCTGCGAGGTAAAGGACGGCGACGAAAGGGGCGTGCGGCTGTTTAAAAACTTTATACCTAAAAACCGACAAGGCTGCTATCTAGTCGTAAATAAAATCCTAAACGCCGCGTGTTTTGAAGGTAAATTTAGCCTAAGCGTCAAGGCTCTAAAATGGCTAGATAGCGCGCGGGGCGCGGCTGCGCCAAGCGGCTGGCAAAATAAATTTAACGAGTTAAAAAGCGAGCTGGGCGAAGAGGCGTTAGCCGCGGTCGCAGGCGAGATTTTACGACTAGACTCGCTTACTTATCATGATTTTGCTATATCTAGCTGGAGCGACGACGTCGTGAAACGCTTCGTAAAATCTGCCGAGTGGATACTACAAATCGTAGGCAAACAGCAACTGCGTACCTTCTAAGCGCGGCTAAATTTAGGCGGTTTCGTTAAATTAGCAGGTGGCGGCGCGCTGATTTATTTTAGCCCGTTTAGCCTTTAAACCAAGCTTGCGTAAGCAAAGATTGCTAAATTTGCTTTTTGTAAATTGCGAGCATTTTAAAATAATGCGCTCCAAAAATCAAATCAAAAAGCGTAGATGAGGAACGCTAACGGTGCCGCAACCAAAAACAGCGCAAATTTAGCGGCGAGGGCGAGCGATTTAGGCGCGAAAATATAAATTTACGAGCAAGATACGGTTTGCTTTCGGATAAATTCGCATAATACCTCAAAGGTCTCATACAAAAGCCATTTTCTTACATTCTTGTTTTTTAAGTACCAAGCAGTCTAGCCAAGATGCCTTTTGCGAGTTATCTAGGTTAGATTGGGTTTGTTTCGCGACTAAGATTTATGGCTTTGCGGGACTAGCAAAAATTTGCGCCGCAGGCTTTAAATGCGAAAAAAGCGTCAAATTTGACGCTCCGCCCTACTCTATCCCGCCCAAAAGCGGCACGAAAAGGCACTCGTCAAGCGCCTTTTGCGTTATCTCGCCGCGAGAGTCTTTTGTAAATTTGACGATAAACTGTTTGCCGTTTTTTCCGATAGGGGCTACTAAAATGCCGCCGTTTTTTAGCTGGTTAAAAAGCGTCTGCGGCACCTGCTGCGCTGCTGCTGAAAGCAAAATGCGGTCGTAGGGCGCGTAGCTTTTCCAGCCGACGTTTCCGTCGTCAAATCTCACGTGGACGTTGCGTATTTCAAGCGTTTCAAAGCGTTTTTTAGCCTCGGTTGCTAACTTTTCGATGCGCTCGACGCTAAAAACCCTGTGCGCCAAATGCGATAAAATCGCCGCCTGATAACCGCTGCCGCAGCCGATCTCTAGGGCATTATCGATGCCTTCGGCCTCAAGCGCCAGCGTCATCTTAGCTACCGTTAGAGGCGAGCTGATCCATTGATTTCCGCCGATAGGCTGAGCGTCCAGGCTGTACGCGCGGTGCGCGACGGGAGCGAATATCTCGCGCGGAGTATTGCAAAGAGCCTTATAAAGCGGTGGCGTTAGAGTAAGTATATTGCCGATCTCGTCGGCCATAGCAAGGCATTTTGATTTTTCAAGAGCGGTCATAAAAGCCCCAAATTTCGTTTGGTTTCAAGGATTGGGCTTGGGTCAAATTTAGCTTCTTTTGCAAATTCGCCGTTTGGTAAAAACACGCCCGAAAACTCAAGTTCAAGCGAGCTTGCGGCTACGACGTAGCAGCTGTTAGCAATCGCTAGAGCCTTGCAAAGCGTAAGATACGCGTCCTCGCGCACTTTGCCCCACATGGCGGGTACCAGGATGATATCGCAGCCTTTTAGCTGTGCCCAAAACTTCGCAAATCTAAGCTCAAAACAAATTAAAACGCCGATTTTTAGCCCTTTAAAATCAAACGGCTTTATCATCCCGTCGTCTCCCGCGGCAAAAATTTCGTGCTCTAAATTTGGGCGAAAAAGCTTTGATTTATTTTGCGTATAAAAGACGTTTTGGCTGTTTAACAGGATAAATTCGTTGTAAATTTCGTTTTTTTGCGTCTGCGTGATTGAAATTTGCGCGAGTCCTTTGGCTCGGTTTAGGCTCGTTAGATGCGTTAGCCCAAGGAATTTATCGGGACTTAGCGCTTCTTGGATCGCCTCAAAAAGTATGGCGTCAAAGCTGCCGATCGAGCCGCCCAGCATCGCTCGGTTTGCTCCGCTAAAAAATCCGTCGAAATCATATCCGCTAACGCACAGCTCGCTGGCTAAGATGATAGAGTTTCTGGGCGCGGCGGCGATTTTTTCGAGCAACTCGTCTTGACGCTGGGAGCAAGAGGGCGCCGTTAGGACGATAGGGCATAAATTTGGACTAAAAGTCGTCAAAACTGATGCTTCCTTTGCTGTAGTTTGTCACTTTTGCTTCAAAGAAATTTGACTTTTGGTCATTAAATTTAGCAAAATCATCAACCCATTTGATCGGGTGGGCGACGTTGTAGCGGCGCTTTAACCCGATGGCGACTAGGCGCTGGTCGATGAGGTAGCGGATGTATTGCTCGATGATGTCGTCGGTAAAGCCCATGATCTGGTTTTGCGTGATGTATTTGCCCCATTTGATCTCAAGCTCGCCCGCGCGCTCGAACATGTCGTAAATTTTAGCTTCCGTCTCGGGCGTGAAAAGATCGGGACGCTCGGTGCGGACGCTGTTTATCATGTTTTGAAATAGCAACAGATGCGTGATCTCGTCGCGCTGGATAAAGCGGATCATCTGCGCGCTGCCTAGCATCTTGCCCGCACGCGCCAGCGCATAAATCGCCGTAAAACCGCTGTAAAAATAAATACCCTCTAAAATTTGATTCGCCACCATGGCTAGCAGTAGCTTTTCGTCCGTTACTTCGCCCGCTAGCTCCTCGTAAACGCTTGAGATGTAGTCGTTTTTCTCGCGCAAAACCTCGTCGTGCTTTTCCATCTCGTAGATCAGGTCGGTGTTGTCGCAGATAGCCTCGACCATGACGGCGTAGGACTTGGAGTGGTTGGCTTCCTCGTAGGCTTGGCGCGCTAGGCAGGCGTTGATCTCGGGCGCGGTGATGTACGGGTTGATGTTGTCGGCTAGGTTGTTTGTCTGGAAGCTATCCATCGAGATGAGCTGACTCCAAACTAGATCGTACATGCGCTTTTCGGCCTGCGTGAGGTTGTAGGCGTAGTCGCGTACGTCGCCCGACGTGTCGACCTCTTTTGGAAACCACGTGTTGGCTTCCATCAGGTCCCAGAGCTTGAGCGCCCACTGGTATTTTGCCTTGGTGAAATTTAAGATGCCGTGCGGATTGCCGTTAAATACGCGGCGATCGGTCAAATTTTCATTTGAGCTTGGATTGTAGATTCTTTTTCGGTTCATAATTTTTCTTTTTTATAAAAATTTGGGGCTGATTTTAGCTAAAAATTTATTTAGATATCTTGAAGTAGACTATTTTATCGCGTTAAATTTGGCTTTACGGTTGCAGCTAAATTTAAAAACCCGCGTCAAATTTGCGGGTTAAATTTAGCGCTTTAGCTCGATTGCGCGCTGGAGCATTTCGTTGCTAGTCGTTATGCTCTTGGCGTTAGCGTCGTAGGCTTTTTGCGTGACGATGACCTCGGTTAGAGCCTGGGCTAGATCGACGTTTGACTGCTCGAGCATGCTGCTAGCTAGTTTGGCGCCGTAGATACTTTTGCCGCCCGCGTCTTTGTAGAAAAAGGCCGCGCCGGAATTCGCGCTTTGCGAATAGATATTATCGCCCATTTTTGCAAGGCCTTGCTCGTTTTGGAAGTGATAGAGAGCGACTTTGCCGACGGAGCGAACCTCTCCGTTGGTAAATTTAGCCAGGATATTTCCCGAGTCGTTGGTGTAATAATCCTTTAAAATCCCCTCATATACGCCGTTTTGGGCAACCGAGATGCTTTTTGCTTGCGACGTACTGGTGACGCCCGAGTAAATTTGACCCGCAGCCGCAGGAGCGCCGAAGTCTAGCTCGACTTGCGAGCCGTTATTATCTAGAGCGCCTAATGTAGAGCTAACAAGCCTGCCCTCGTGGTCGAAATTTAACTCTCCGTTAGCGTTTGAGATCGTTGCGCCGTTCGCGTTTTTTACGGTTGCCGCCGCTTCCCAAACCGTACCGTTAGCGCCCTGGGGAATGCGTTTTGTTAGCGTTAGTTCCAGAGTATTTTTCGTGCCGTCCGCATTTAAAAGCTCGGTTACGAATTTTTCCCGATTTGCCGCTTCTTTGGTCGTATTTATCTTAGCGGTCAAATTCGGTGCCGTCGTTAGATTAAAATCCCTCTCAAAGCTCCTACTTATGCTCCAGTTGCCGTTTTCGTCGATCGGAGCGCTAAATTCAGCCGTTTTGCCGTTTGCGTCGGTTGCCGTTACGGTGATGAGATCGCCTTTTCTAGGGCGAGTTATATCGGCACCAGGCGTGACTCGTCCGCGCAAATTTATAGTTCTAGAGGCGTTATCTATGTTGCTCGTATAGGTTGCGGCGTCTACTGGCAAAGTAGCGGGCTCGGTTTTAAAAGACGAGTCGAGATTGCCTTTAAAAGTCACCTTTGACGTCGGTTTAGTCGGCAGATACAAAAACTCCGGTAGGCGAATTTTGCCCTGAGAGCCGATGTCGCCGACGTCAAGGTCGGTCGTATCAGCACTTAGCGTGTAGGCCTGCGTGACGGCGGCTCGTCCGTTTACTCTACCGAAAGCCTCTATCGCGCCCTGGCTAGGAGCGACCTGCGTTAGCGTATTTTGCGTGCCTAGGACGTAGTTGCCTTGATTTGTTACGAGATATCTTTCTTTGTCTACGCCAAAGCTACCGGCACGCGTGTAGTAGGTGCCAGAGCCGTTCGTTACGCCAAAAAACCCCTTGCCTCCGATCGCCATATCTAAGACGTTATCGGTTTTCATAAACGGACCTTGCTTGTAAAAGCTAAGCGCCGTCGTCATGCCCGTAGCGCCGAGGCCGATTTGGTCTTGGGTCGGGTTGTTGCCCGCAGCAAAGGAGGTTTGATAAAAAATGCTCTTAAATTCCGGTATCGAAGCGGTAAAGCCGACGTTATTTATATTGGCAATATTGTTCGCCCACACGTCCATACTAAACCCCTGGGTTCTGACGCCGCTAACGCCGTTATACAGGCTTCTTACCATCGTCCTATCCTTTTTTCGGCTCGGTAAATTCTTTTACTTTGTCGATACTGACGTATTGCCCGCCTACCTTTACTTGCGCGATACCGTCGATAAATTTGACGCCTTCTACGAGATAGTTTCCTACGCCGCCGTTTTTGACGTTGCCCGCCGCATCGGTGTAGCTGATCTCGACCGTGTATGAGCCGGCTCTGACATCGTTGCCCGCGCTATCCTTGCCGTCCCACTCGAAGGTATTGGCTCCGGCGCTAGCTTGGCCGAATTCTAGCTTTCTTACGAGTTTGCCGGTGCCGTCCTTGATATTTATCGTGCCGCCTTTTGCCGCGCTTTCTAAAAATCCCGCAAATTTGACGCCCGAGCCCTCTTCTTTTACGATACCGCTATCGCCGATTTTAGCCATCTTGCCTAGCACTCCGACGGCGTACATATTGGTGCTATTTTTTAGCTGGTCGGCTAGCTTTTGCATCATTTTGTTCGTATTTTCTTGCATTTCAAGCGAAGCTAGCTGGCTGGTTTGAGTTAGCATTTTTTCCGTATCCATCGGACTTGTCGGGTCTTGATACTGAAGCTCGGTTAAAAGAAGTTTCATAAAAGCGTCCTTGTCTAGCTGGGCGTTTGGATTGGTTCCTGCGGCCTTTTGTAGGGCGTCCGCCGATTTTTTAGCGGCTTGGTTGTTTACCGTGAAGTTATTGGTTTCTAGTCCGTTTGACATCTTTTATCCTTTAAATTTTTATATTTCAAGCAAATTTGATTCCAAATTTACACGTATCGCGGAACGACAAGCTCTAAACGAGGCGCCGCCGCTTCGACTTGTTCTGCACCGTCTGCGTTAAATTTTGAGCCTTTGTAGCTCTTTTGCCCTTGCTCTTTTTTTTGCTGATTTTGATCGCTAAAGTTCATCTCAAGCTCGGTAAAGCCCATATTTACGAGGCTGTTTTTAAACTCGGCCTGATTTTGTAAAAACAGGTTCATCGTCTGCGTGTTTGAGCTAAAATTTATGTGCAGATTGTTGCCGCGATTTACCATCGTGATCTCGACTTCGCCCAAATTTAGCGGATTTAGCGTGATGTTAAAGCGCATAAACGGCGATTTGTAGGCTGCGACCTGCTCTTTTAAATTTGAGCTAAAGTTATCAAACGTCTCGCGCACGGCTTGGAAATTTCTAGTTTGCGCTTTGGCGTTTGAGATTACGTCTTTTACCATCGCGTTTAGCTCGCTATTTTCGCTACCTTCGCTTTGCGGCTCGGTCAAAACTTGCTCCTCGGCGCTCTCGCGCTCCGGAAATAGCAAATTTTGCAAATTTATCTTTTTAGAGTCTTGACCTAGCCCTGATTTTTCGCTTTTTGCGGCGGTTAAATTTAGCTCGCCTTCGGCTTTGAGGCTTGGCTTTTCGTCTTTTAAATTCGCTTCTTTCTCGTCCTCGTTTTTTACCGCTTCTTTTATGATTTTTGAGTTTTGAGCCAAATTTTGTGCGTCTTGCGCTTTTGTATTGGCGTCTTTTGGTCGGGCTTTATTTTGCTCTTCTTGTACTGCGGCTAGTAGCTTATTTAGCGTATCTTTTGGCTCTGGCTCGCTTGCGCTTATCGTCTCTTCGACTTTGTTTTTTAGCTCGCTAAATGCAAAATTTTTCTTAGGAGTTACGGGTTCAAAGAAATCTTTTTTCGCCAAACTCGGAAATTTCTCGCCCAGTTCGTCAGCTTGAGCTTGCGTTACTTCGATATTTTCTAGACCTAAATTTAGCTTATTTGCGATCTCTATTAGCTCGTTTAGATTTTTGGCTCCCCTTAGCTCGTTTAGCGTCGTTTCGCTTGAGAGTGCTTTGGCTAAGCGGTTTTCAAAATTTGGAAATTTGCTGATTTTCTCGCCGCCGCTAAGCATCTCTAAAATTTGCAAAAGCTGCATAAAAGTCGCGTTTTCAAATAAATTTTCCGCCGCTTCCTCGCCTAAAATTTCTTTTACGTCCGTGCTTTGGATAGGTGCTTTGGTTTGCTGATTTTGAGCCGTTTGGGCGGATAAATTTACGGCTTTTGCCATCTCTTTTAGGTCTTTTTCGCTTAAATTTTCGCCCTTTTTAGCGGCCGCGTCTAGCACCATAGATAGAAACTCGCCGTCTTCTTTACCGCCTTTTTGCGAGCTTTTGCTCTGTTTTTTCACGCCGCCTTTGATGCTCGCGTCAAAGGACAAAATATCGTTTTGAGTTGTCTGCATAAAAACCCTTTAAATTTAGCTTTTATGAGTTATGCAAGAAACGTTCCACAACGGCTTTATTATTTTTATAAGGAAAATTTGGCTAAAATCAGCCCCATTTTAATAACGGAGAAAAATTTTGGAAAAGATACGAAACATCGCCGTCATCGCTCACGTCGATCACGGCAAAACTACGATGGTTGACGAGCTTTTGAAACAATCGGGTACTTTTAACGAGCACCAAACCGTCGGCGAACGCGTGATGGATAGCAACGACATCGAGCGCGAGCGCGGCATCACGATCCTATCGAAAAACACCGCGATCCGCTACAAAGACACCAAAATCAACATCATCGACACCCCGGGCCACGCTGATTTTGGCGGCGAGGTAGAGCGCGTGCTAAAGATGGTAGACGGCGTTTTGCTGCTCGTAGACGCGCAAGAAGGAGTAATGCCGCAGACTAAATTCGTCGTGAAAAAGGCGCTCTCGCTCGGCCTTCGTCCAATCGTCGTCGTAAATAAAATCGACAAACCCGCAGCCGATCCTGATCGCGTGATAAACGAGATTTTCGACCTTTTCGTGGCGCTTGAGGCAAACGACGAGCAGCTAGAGTTCCCAGTCGTTTATGCAGCGGCTAGAAACGGCTACGCAAAGCTAAATTTGACCGACGAAAACGTAAATATGCAGCCGCTTTTCGAGACGATTTTGTCTCACGTTCCGGCTCCTAGCGGCGATATAAACAACCCTTTGCAGCTTCAAGTTTTCACGCTTGATTACGACAACTACGTCGGTAAAATAGGCATCGCGCGCATCTTTAACGGTAAAATTTCTAAAAACCAAAACGTGATGCTTGCTAAAGCCGACGGCACGAAAACGACGGGTAGGATTTCAAAACTCATCGGCTTTTTGGGTCTTGAGCGCCGCGATATAGACGAGGCGCAGGTAGGGGATATCGTGGCGATAGCGGGCTTTGAAGCGCTGGACGTCGGCGATAGCGTCGTGGATCCAAACTCTCCTATGCCGCTTGATCCGCTAAAGATCGAGGAACCTACGCTTAGCGTCGTATTTAGCGTAAACGATAGTCCGCTAGCGGGCACCGAGGGCAAGCACGTAACATCAAACAAACTAGATGAACGTCTAGCCAGCGAGATGAAAACCAATATCGCGATGCGCTACGAAAACATCGGCGAGGGTAAATTTAAAGTTAGCGGCCGCGGCGAGCTACAAATCACGATTTTGGCCGAAAATATGCGCCGCGAGGGCTTTGAGTTTTGCCTCGGACGTCCGGAAGTCATCATCAAAGAGATCGAGGGCGTGCGCTGCGAGCCGTTTGAGCTACTAGTATGCGACGTGCCGGACGAGTTTAGCGGCACCGTGATCGAAAAACTCGGACGCAGAAAAGCCGAGATGGTCTCGATGAACCCTACCGGCGACGGACAGACGAGGATCGAGTTTGAGATCCCTGCGCGCGGTCTCATCGGCTTTAGAAGCCAGTTTTTGACCGATACGAAGGGCGAGGGCATCATGAACCATAGCTTCCTTGAGTTTCGTCCACTTATAGGTAGCGTCGAGCACCGCAGTAACGGCGCTCTAGTGTCGATGGAAAACGGCGTAACGCTGGCGTATAGCCTCTGGAATCTGCAAGATCGCGGTGTCCTTTTCGTCGATCCGCAGACCAAGACCTACGTAGGCATGATCATCGGCGAGCACAGCCGTCCAAACGATCTGGACGTAAACCCGATCAAAGGCAAAAACCTAACCAACGTACGCGCTAGCGGCTCTGACGACGCTATCAAGCTCGTGCCGCCTAGAAAGCTAAGCCTAGAGCGCGCTCTGGAGTGGATCGAGGAGGATGAGCTAGTCGAAGTCACGCCGACGAACATACGCGTACGCAAACGCTATCTAGATCCGACTATGCGCCGCAGAATGGCAAAAACAAAAGAGTAAATTTTATAAATTTAGCCTGCAAATTGCGCTTTTGCGCGGTTTGCGGGGTACTAAATTTGCCGTGTTTACAAAAAGGATTTTGGCTTAAGTTTGCCGGGGGAATTATTAAGCGATTTTTATGCGCTCGCCCTTTTTAATTTTCATAAATTTAACGACTCAAAAGCTAGGAAAATTCGGCCGAAAGGCAAGGCCGTACGCAGTTTTTATAAGCCGGCAAATATAGCAATTTGCCTAAATTTACGGCGGTAGTTGAAATGCGAATTTATTTAAACTATCTATAAAATCTAAACGCGCAAAGATACTAAAAGATCGGTTTAGCGATTTCCCGCAAACCGCAGCGACTGATATTTCACGGCATAAAAGTGCCCTAAAAAGGCTTAAACTCGCAGCAAGGCTCAAGCGGGCGCGATCTAAGCTATATTTATGGTTTATCAAGCCGCGTTTGCTTTCCCGCAGACGGCACGGGAAATCTTTGAGCCTGCGGGCAGCAAGACGCTCAAGATTAAGCGGCGCAAATCCCGTGCGAAGATGTCCGAAATTTCGGTCTTTTTAACTTGAGCCAAACTATAAAAATCGTAAAAATCTATGCTCGCCGAAATAGGAAATATTATGTTCACGCACTTTTTTAAACGGGATTTATCTTCGCCGCTAAAAGATAACTGGGTCGAGACGCTACCGGAGTACGTCAAAGACGGCGTTCTTTGCGCCAAGGAAAATCAATGCTCCTTACGAATACGCGATTGGTCGGCTTTTGATTTCAAAATACCAAAACGCATGGAGGGCAAAACCGCGCGTACTAGCGACGAAGTGATCTTGGATTTACGAGATTTATCTCTTTATCCTGATTTGCGCGGGTTATCCATCACGACTAATTTTAATTTAATTCAGGTGCGCAACCTTGACGCTCTTTACCGACTCAAAAATCTAGAAACGCTATCTATAAACACGGGAAAAATGCATAAATTCGAGATAGACGTCTCCAAAATAACGGCGCTAAAAGAGCTGGTTTTAGACGGCTATAAGCCCGGCGTTTATAATATCTGCAAAGCCAACCAGCTAGAAGTTCTCGTCCTATACGGCTACAAAAATAGCGATTTGAGCGAATTTGCTGATTTGTTAAATTTGCGCGATTTGAGGCTATTTTACAGCGAAATAAAATCATTGGACGGCATAGAAAATATGACCAAACTAGAGCATTTAGAGATTGCTTGGGCCAAAAATTTACAAGATATTTCGGCACTGGATAGACTGGAACAAAAACACGAGATAAGCGGCATTTTGCTACCGAAGAAATTTAAACGCAAAAAATAAAAGCCGACGATAAACACGAATAGCGCAAAAAAGCGATGGCGCTAAGAGATGAATTTGCGAACGTGAAAACTCGGCGCGAAATTTTAGTTACGAGAATTTATGATTTTTCTGCTAAAATCGCGTCTTTACGACTTTTAGACCCGCGGCAAAAATCTCAAATCCGCCGCTAAATTTGCGTAAAACGACTAAATTTTTAATCAAGGTATAAAATGGAACTCTCGCATATCATCGTTTTAGCCCTAGTTCAGGGCATTAGCGAGTTTTTGCCCGTATCTAGCTCGGCGCATCTCGTGCTGGTGCCAAAGCTGCTAGGATGGGCGGATCAGGGGCTAGCCTTTGACGTAGCCGTTCACGTAGGCACGCTGGTTGCGATTTTGATTTATTTTAAAGACCGCATAGCCGCGCTTTTGAGAGATTTTTTCGCCTCGATCGTTCAAAAAAAGACGGTCGGCCAAAG
>CAUQJU010000007.1:0-15489 GCA_963518005.1 uncultured Campylobacter sp. | reverse complement strand
AGCGCACGCTCAATTTTGCTTCAAAACTCGAAAAATCATCTCAAAATACCGCGCCTTAACTATTTGTATTTAAATTTGAAGTCAAATTTTTAAATTTTAGTTGCCAAAACCCGCATCTTTAAAACGTTAAATTTGCAGTTTTGGAGGCTTTTAAATTAGTCGTTTTGGATAAAATTTAAAAAAGGAGCGGCAATGAAATATAAAATTTTAGTTGCGGCCTTTACGGCTGCTCTGGGCTTACAGGGAGCGCTTGCGAGCGATTTTGACGAGCGGGCTTGCGCGGCGCTAAAGGGCGCAAAAATTTACGATACAAAGATTAGCGAAGCGATCTGGAATCAAAGCGGCGAAATCGGCGCCGATAGGATGTCTGCGCTAACGGGAGGAGCCAAAAAGACGCTAAAAGCCGCGCCTCACTGCATAATTCACGGAGAGATAGCCTCCCGCACGGGCTCGGACGGCAAGCATTACGGCATAAAATTTGAGCTGCGCTTGCCGGGCGACTGGAACGGCAAGCTTCTATTTCAGGGCGGAGGCGGTTTGGACGGCTTTGTAGCACCGGCTCTTGGCGCCGTATCTATCCGCACTAGCACCGCAACGCCCGCGCTTATGAGAGGCTATGCGGTAGTTGCGACCGATTCGGGACATCCTACGCCTACGCCCGAGTTCGGACTTGAGCAACAGGCGCGGTTGGATTACGCCTATCAGGCCATCGGCAAGGTCGCAAGCGTCTCAAAGCAGCTGGTTTTTTCGGCGTATAAAAAAGCGCCCGCGCACAGCTACTTTATGGGCTGCTCAAACGGCGGACGCTCGGCTCTGATGGCGGCGCAGAGGTATCCGCTGGAATTTGACGGCGTAATCGCGGCAAATCCGGGTTTTAGGCTTTCGCGCGCGGCGATCGCGGAGCAGTGGGACAACCGACAGCTTATGAAGATCGCGCCTAAAAACGCCGCTGGGGATAAAATTTTCGCAAACGCCCTTACGCAGGAGGATTTGGATAAGCTAAGCAGGGCGGTTTTAGATAAATGCGATGCGCTAGACGGCCTAAAAGACGGAATCATCGGCGCTTGGGAGCGTTGCGAGTTCGATCCCGGCGGACTTGATCTGTCAAAAGATAAAATTTCTGCGATAAAAGCGATATTTGAGGGCGCAAAAAACAGCAAGGGCGAGCAAATTTACAGCGGCTGGTTTTACGATGTCGGAGTAAATCAGCCCGGCTGGCGCATGTGGAAGCTAGGCGACTCGCAAACGGCAGAGCCAAATGCTAGAAATATCGTGCTCTCGAAGGGTTCGATGAATTATTATTTCTTGACGCCGCCGCAACCGGAGTTTGATCTGATGAAATTTGATTTCGATAAGGACGTAGAGCAAACGTTTGAGACCGCGGCGATAAACGATGCGATTTCGACCAAGCTTGATAGCTTCCGCGCTAACGGCGGTAAACTCATCATCGTAACGGGCGTTTCCGATCCCGTGTTTTCGGCGATGGATCAGCGCGATTGGTTTAAAAAGCTAGCGGAAACGAACGCGGACGCGGACGAATTTGCGCGATTTTTTGCGCTGCCTGGGATGAATCACTGCGGCGGCGGTAACGGCATCGATGACGTCGATCCGCTAAGCGCGCTTGAAGCGTGGCGCGAGCAGGGAGCGGCTCCATCTAGCCTGCTAGGCAAAAGCACGAGCTGCGCCGGCAAGCAGATCCCTATCTGCGCGTATCCAAAAGCGGCTATCTACGTGGGCGGCGACGAAAATAGCGCGAGCAGCTTTGAGTGCAGATAATTTTGCTGCCTAGGATACCCGTTTATCTGCGGCGCATGAGATACAAGCGCCGCGCAAATGCGGTAGATTTTCGCGAGTTAAACTTGCAAGGTTAAATTTACATCCGAGCGTAAATTTAACCAAAACCATAAAGGAAAAAGATGAAAAAATTAATCGTTTTAGCATTTGCGTTTTTTGCCATAGCGGCGGTAGCTAGCCAACAAGAAAAAAAAGAAGCCGACCCCGAAAAGGAGGCGTTTTTAAGCGCGCGCTACGAAACGCTTAAAAAATCATGCGTCCAAAAGGACGCTAGAGCCTGCAAACGCGTGATCTTTTTTTATAAAAAAAACGAACTCAAATATAACGAGCATGAAGCGCAAACGGCGATGCAGACTTTGCTTGACGCGTGCAAAGAGGGTAAATTTGACGCATGCATGACGGCAGGCGATATACATATAGAAAATAAAAATTACGACGCGGCAAAAGAGTTTTTGCTGCCTGCGTGCCTAAGCGGTCATTACGACTCCTGCGCCGCTTACGGTAGATATTTGGAAAAACACCCGCTGGCTAAAAGTAAAAAACACGCACAAAAGCTATATGAAATCGCCTGCGACAAAAACTCGGCGCTAGGGTGCGAAAATTTGGGGCTTTTGCTTCAATCCAAATCTTACTCGCATGACGAACCGCAGGATTTGCTAGGATATTTCTATCTAAAAAAAGCCTGCGAAATAGATGCTAGAAGATGCCTTTCTCTGGGGCTTTTGCCTTTGCCATACGATCTTGAGGATGCCGTAAAAGCGCTTGTTAGAAGCTGCCGCGAAACCGATATGCCAGCAGGTTGTATCGCACTGGCTAAATACTACGAAAAAGAGCTACTCGCTCTCTACGGCGACGCTGAGGTAAAGCGAGTATACGCGCGCCTTTGCGAGCTAGTGCCGTATGAGAAAGAATATTGCCAAGCGGCGCGATAAATTTAATCTCGCTTGCGTTTTGACCTAGGCAAAGGGCTTGGCGCGACTAATCCGTTGGGGCAAATTTAAACGGGCGATTAAAATTAACCGCGCTAAATTTAGGCGAGGTTCTTAGCCTGGGATAAAATTTAAAGAAATTTAAGGAACGAAAATGGTTAAAACGGCCTTGGTCGCGGGTGCCACCGGAGCGGTCGGACGAGAGATAGTGCGCGGGCTTTGTGAGGATGAAAACTATGACAAAATCATCGTTTGGGCGCGCAGGGAGCTAAATTTTAGCCACGAAAAGTTAGAGACTCAAATCATAGATTTCGACGAGATCAAAGATATGCCGCCGCGCGAGATAGACGAGATATTTTGCGCGCTTGGCACGACGATGAAGCAAGCCGGTAGCCGCGGACAGTTTTATAAAGTAGACGTGAGCTACCCTGTAAATATCGCAAAATGGGGCATCGCCTCGGGTGCTCGCCGTTTTGTGCTCATTTCGTCGCAGGGTGCAAATGAGCGGTCGAGATTTTTTTATTTGCGCGCAAAGGGCAAGGCGGAGAAAAAGATCGCCGCACTGGGTTTTAAAAGCTTGCAAATCGCGCGACTGCCTGCGATAAAAAGCGAGCGCGAGCAGGTGCGTATGGGCGAGCTTTTTACGATTTGGCTGTTTGGGCTTTTGCCCAAATTTATCTTAACAAACTACCGCCCGATGAGCGCGAAAGATATCGCGGCTGCCGTCATCGCCGCCGCGCAGACGGAGGCTAAGGGCGTGCAAATTTATCATCCCAGAGAGTTTATTTAGAGGCAAAAAGCGTAAAGGCGATTTTGGCTTTAAGCTTTTAAAAACCCCGAAAAATGCACTCGCTATTTTAAAATAAAAAATCGGCCGAATTTTGCAAGGTGCGCGGCCTTATTTAAATTCGGCTCTTGAGCGCGGTTTGGCTATTTGCTCGGTAGCGGCCAAAAGCCGGGTGCGTCAAAAAAGAGGCTTTTGTTTATGTTTGAGTATTTGTTTAGTTGCGCTCAAAAGCGCTGCTAGGACGGCTTTCACGCCGTAAGCCGCCTAACAAGTAGCGCGAGCCTGCACGCAGTTTTGCCTTGCTCGCGCAAAAATCAAAACGCCTATTTAAAGACTATGCCGGATTTGGTAAAATCCATTTGCTCCGGTTCGACGTTTAGTAATGATTTAAAAACCAGCCTGCCTATGGCTTTCAGCTCCGCCTCATGCGCCGGATTTGGATGCTGCTGTAGCTCCTGCTGCATTGCCATTAGCAAAAAGCCAAGCCCCATAGATATCTGATACGAGTTCATCATTTTCGTAGCCTTTCCCTCAAACAGCTCCGGTTTTTTGCGCAAAAACTCGGCGATCTGCAAAAATGCGGGCTTTACGGCTTCGTCCGGCATCGGATGATTAAAATACGCCGCATAAGCGCCTCCTAGCAGCGCCACGATGCCGGTCGCCACGTTTTCTTTGGGTATGCCGTATAGCTGCTCGACGCTGCCGTTTAGCTTATCTATACCCTCTACTAGCAAGCGCCGCCCCTCGTCTTGCTGCGCGGCGGGGAAAAGCTGCGCTATCTGCTCTATGCCGTCCATATCCAAAAAATGATCTCCAGCTCGTACCAGCGCGCCCGTATAGAGTATATCAGTCTTAACGTCTTTGGCATAGGTGGAATCATCGGGTGGATTTAAATTTTTTCTTGCTTGATTCATAGCGCGGTTATAGGCATCCTGCCGCAACCACTGCTCGTTAAAATCAATCGTAAAAAACGCCTGCGCGCTACTAAAACACATCACTGCTCCAAGCGCCGCTGCTCCGACTCGAATCTTGCCTAAAATTTTCATAAAACGCCTCCAAAAATAAAATTTCATGCGACGACGCCGCATTGCCGGTATTATACCTAAAATAATGCGGCTGCTATATTTTTTATTTGATTGCCTCTACGCCGCCGCGCAGACTGACGCCAAAGGCGTGCAAATTTATCATCCAAAGGATTTTCTATAAACGCACGGCAAGCAGTCTAAATTTGCCAGCCGCTTCCCCCGCAAAATCGGCGCTAAAATTTAATCCCTCGCACGACCTGCGCGCCAAGACCCGTTTGCATATGCCGCAAAAACATCGCGTGATAAAAGTCCCCCTCGTGCCCCGGCGCGTCGTAGGTGGCGACGAGGCTTGCCGGCACTAGGACTTTGCGCCTGATGTTTGCCTCGTTTGCGCTAAGTTTTAGGTGCGAGACTAGCTGATAGACGCATAGATCGGTGCAGTCGCCAAGAACTACGAAGGTATCTATGTGCGGAGTTTGCGCGATAAACGCGTTAAATTCGGCGCAGTAAGCCGCGCTCAGGGAGTTTTTGCGAAAGATTTTTATCTCGTCAAAAAACGGCAGATCGCGTAGCTGCGGTATCGTATTCGCGCCCTCGGTGCCTTTAACTGCGTGCGGCGGAAATGCGTCAAATTCCGCGCAGTTTGCCTCGTGGCTATCCTCGAGTAGCACGAGATTTCTCGCACCCGCCGCGTAAGCCGCGCTAAAAGTCTGCGCTATACCGTCCGAGGTCGCTGCTACTCGCGGGCTAGCTAGCGGCCCCATGCTGCAAAATCCCTCTATCATATCCACGCTGATAAAGGCGGTGTTTGCCGCGTCGCCCGCTAAAAGTTCGCTAAATTTAATCTCCTTTAGCTCCTCAAACCACTTCGCCAAATCCTCTAAAATTTTCGCATCGAATTTCATCTTCTCTCCTTGTGTTTTGGTTGTTTTTACGTTTGTTGTTCGGCTGGCCGAAGCAAATCTCAAACCGCGTCGCCCTAAATTTCGCGTTCAAATTTAAACTCCGTCCAAAGCGTCAAATTTCATTAAATTTGCCGCCTAGCCGCGCGTTTTTGCGGGCAAATTTACGCAAAAGCTCTTTGGCTCAAGCTCGATCTCGATACTGCCGCCATGCGCCTGGACGATCTGTAGGCACAGGTGCAGCCCTAGGCCGTTGCCCTTTAGCTTGCTCGTTTTAAACGGCTCAAAGACCATGGCCTGGTTTTTGATCGGCACGCCGCTATCGGTCACGGCAAATTTATGCTCGCCCTCGCGCTGCTCGTAGTCCACGCGCACCCAGCCGTCATCATCCTCGTTTTCCTCGACCGCGTCGATCGCGTTAAATAGCATATTTTGAAACACCATCGCGAGCAGATCGCGGTCGCCCACATAGAGCAGGTCGGGGAAATTTAGGCTAAATTTGATCTCCTTGCCGTATGTGTAGCACTCTACGGCGGCCTCGCACTCGCTTTTTAGCTCGGCTAGGTTAAATTCGCGCGCGTTTATCGTTAGGCCTTTGGTGAAAAGCAATGTGGCCTTGATGATTCGCTCGACGCGCCAGATCGCCTTTTGCATCTGCTCGACTACGGGGCGAGCGCGCTCATCCGCCTTTTTTATCAGTGTGGAGGCCAGCAGCGAGATCGAGCCTACGGGATTGCGTATCTCGTGGGCTAGGTGGGCTGCGACCTGACCCATCGAGGCTAGGCGCTCGGTGCGTTTTTCGGTCGTTATGTCGGTTGCGGAGATGATTTTTTTGCCCTCTTTTTGGGCGATTTTGATGAGGTAGATTTGTCCCGCGGCGCTTATCTCGCCCTCATTTTGCGGGATAAATTTTAAAATTTGCCCGAGCTTTAGGGCTTCTGAGTTTTGTAAAAATATCTCGCCCGCCTCGTCCAAAACCCAGATCGCATTGGGCAAAATTTCCACGATATCTTTGATGAAGCCTTGCAAATTCGCATACGACGCCGTTAGGTTTTTATACTCGCGCTCTATCAGGTAGGTCTGCTCGATCAGGCTTTTTAGTCCGTCCTGGACGCTAGTTTTATCGATCTGGGTCATAAAAGCTCCTCGAAATTTTCTAAATCAAAAAGTAAAATTCGCTCGTTTTGTAGGCGGCCGACTTCGTTGCTAAAGCCGCTTTTGGAAAATAGCGCGACGGCGTCCGGCACAAATCCTAGCCGCTCGCATTTTTTAAGGAGTAAATTTACCACGTTTTTGCAAATTTTATGCTCTTTAAATTTAGCTTCTCCCACGACGATGCGCCCCTGGGTGCTCAAAAATATGTCTATCTCGATATTTTTCGCCCACAGGCTGCGCACCCGTGCGGGCTCCGCACCTAGTCTAAACGCCAAAAGCTCGCGGCAAAGCAGCTCAAAGCCAAAGCCTGCATACGAGTCGAACTCGCGTCTGATAATCTCCATCAGCGCGGACTTTTCGCCGTTTTTTAAAAGGGCCAAATTTGGCTCGATGAAATAAAACCAAAATCTAGTAAAATTGTCGTTAAAGACCACCTTATCCTGCGCCTTATCGCGCTCGGGCAGTTTTTTGGCCTTTTGATATTTGCTTTTTACGCGCGGTTTTTCTAGCGTCTTTTCGATGCTGACTATGCCCGAGTTTATCGCGGCAGCGTAAATTTTTAGGATGAGAGGGCGGGGCAGAAATTTATTTAGAGCGTATTTTTTGCGGTCGTTTTTAGCAAGCTTGCAAAGGGCAAATTTAAGATCGCTCTCAAAAGGCGCGTCAAAGCTAAATTTGAGCGACAGATCTTCAAATTTATCTAAAATTTCTTTTTCTATCGCCTCGAAAATATCGTAATAATTCGCTTCAAATTTTAGCGCGTCAAAGACTAGATGAAAGTAAATAAGCTGCAAGATATCAAGGTGCTTAAAGCGCGCGTAGCTTGATTTTAAGGCGTATATTTTCGCTCCTTTTTAGCCCATTTTAGCACAACTTTGGTTATAATCTCTTTTTTTATAAGGAAAAATTTTGGTTAGCATCGACGAAATCAGGAAAAATATTATTTTAAAAAAGGGCGTGCGCTACTTTGACTATACGGCCTCGGGCTTAGCCTACGCGCCGATCGAGCGCAAGATCGCAAAATACCTAAAAACCTACGCCAACACGCACTCAGAAAGCGCCTCAAACGCGCTAAAAACGCAAAAACGCTACGAAAAATCAAGGCAAAGCTTAAAGGATTTGCTGGGGCTTGACGAGCGGTTTTATCTGATCTCGGCAGGATGCGGCGCGACCGGAGCGATAAAGAAATTTGAAGAAATCATGGGGCTTTACTTGCCGCCTATGAGCGCGAACCGCCTAGGCGAGGAGAGGCTAAAGGGCGCAAATTTGCCCCTCGTCATCGTCTCGCCCTACGAGCACCACTCAAACGAAGTCAGCCTGCGCGAGGGGCTGTGCGAGGTCGTGCGCATACCGCTAAGCAAGAGCGGGGAGATAAATTTCGGCAGGCTCGATCAACTGCTCAAAATCAACTCAAAGCGCGAGATCATCGGCTCTTTTAGCGCGGCCTCAAACGTCACGGGGATAATCAGCGACTACAAAAAAATCTACGTGATGATGAAGCGATACGGCGCGACCGTAGCCTTTGACGCGGCTAGCCTTAGTCCGCATGACAACCTCGACGCCGACTACTTCGACGCGCTATTTCTCTCGCCGCATAAGCTTTTAGGAGGCGTAGGCAGCTGCGGACTGCTTGCGATAAAAAAAGAGCTGGTAAAGTCCGATAAACCGACCTTCGCCGCGGGCGGGACGGTTAGCTACGTGAGCCGCAGCTCGCATTTTTTCGCGCCAAGCGTAGAGCGTACCGAGGAGGGCGGCACCCAGCACGTGATGGGGCTGATCAGAGCCTCGCTAGCATACAGACTGCGAAACGAGGTCGGCCTAGACGTCATAAAAAGCCGCGAGGATGAGCTTGCAAAGCTATTTTGCGAGGGGCTGGATAACATCCCCGAGATCGTGAGCTATTTTCCGCGCGGAGTGCCGAGACTGCCGATTTTCGCGTTTAATGTAAAAGGCGTTTCGCCCTATGATTTTGCCGAAGCGCTAAGCCGGGACTACGGCGTGCAGACCCGTGCGGGGTGCGCGTGCGCCGGTCCGTACGGACACGATCTGCTCGGGCTAAAAGACGATCAGAAATTTGATCAAAAGCCAGGCTGGGTGCGCGTGAGCCTGCACTACTCCCACACGCTAAAAGACGTCGCATATCTGCTAAAGGCCATCAAAAAAACTATCAAAAAATTTAAAACCAAAAAGGATAAAAAATGAATAAAATTTTAGCCGCGGCCCTGCTTGCTCTTTGCGCCGTTTTCGCGCAAGCAAAGCCCTTTAGCCCCGAGCAGTACGCAAAAGTACTGCGCGAGTACAACTCTGTCGCGGGCGCGAACAACTACTTTGAAAGCGGTAAATTTAAAGAAGAATTCGAGCTTCGCAAAAAATACTGCGACGAGGGTCTAAGAGACGCCTGCGGGGATCTGGGGCTGCTTTACGTTACGGGTCTAGGCGCGCCAAGAGACGGCAAAAGAGCGGGCGAACTACTCGAATACGCCGCCAAAAACGGCGAGTTTAAGGCAATCTCGCAGTACTACGAAACAGCGCTTGACATAGCTCGCGCGGCGGAAAAGTACCCGGACGACAAGGTCGCGCAGCACCTGGGAGCCGAGTTTAAAAACTCGCTAGAGCAGTGCAAAGCCTACAAGGGCGATCGCCACACGTGCTTCCGCGCGCTGGTGATCAGCGGTATGCTGCCAAAGGGCGAGGGCGGCCTGGGGCTATCGCAGGCCGAGTTTGCCAAGGCGTGGGAGGACATCGTCGTGAGCGACGTCGAGCGCAACGGCATGGACGACTCGAAGGTAAATGCGCTGGCAAAGGAGCTGGAAGGACTAACGGCACGCTAAATTTACGGGCTTTACGGCGTAAATTTGCTTTTTAGGTTAGGCGACCCGTCAAATTTGACCGTCCGCACTTTTGTCTTTTTGCGGGTGGCTTCGCGTCTCATGTAAATTTAGATTACTTGGCTTAAATTTGACGCGTCGGCAATTGCTAGGCTTAAATTTGGGTCGATTTTTGGGTAAATTTATCGAGCGGTGCATAATTTGCTTTTGCCCAAATTTGACCGCCTTTTACGGATAAATTTAGCTCTTTCCTGATGGCATTTTGCCGCTTGCGATCTTTTGCCTGGCGGGCTTTACGGCTATCTTTACGGCGTAAATTTGCTAAATTTTGCTAGCGCTCGAGCAAATTCGGTCGTCAGGCTTAAAGCCTTTGCTTGCGCTTTTTTGCGCGCGGTCAAATTTACGCGCCCGCTCAAATTTGCGCGGCGTTAATTTTTACGAATTTACAAAAACTTTGGAGAAAATTTAGATGCGAGATTCGCGCGAGTTTCAGGTCTTAGCGGGCGAGGCAAAAACGTGAGATGGAATGCTGCTACGGATGAGTGCGTTTTTGAGATCGCGGGCGTTAAATTTAACGCCCAAAACCTCAAAGATCGCCTCGTGCCGCGCGAAAACAACCGCCTAGCTATCGCTTACGACGCGAAAAATGAGGTTTGGAATTTTAAAAATTTGACCTCAAACAAGTGGCTCAAAAACTACCCTTGGCGCGCGCACTTTATATTATCTTGGGCGGCGATCTTTGATATCGTTCCGGGTAAAATTTTAGGCGCGATTTTTTCGATACCTATCATTTATCTAAGCAAGCATTTGTCCGAATTTGCAGGCATGGCAGCCTTGTTTGCCTTTGTTGTTTGCTTATTTTTATCGCTGCCATTTTTGCACATATACTGGAGCGAAAACAAAAGCTTAAGCGGCATGGTCGAGGCATATCTAACTGTAAGAAAATTTTTAAATGAGATGGATCTATAAAATGGCGTCAAATTTGAGGAGATTTTTTAAATGAAAACGCAAAACGGTTTAAAACTGCTCGGCGGTCGCGCTGGCTTGCTTGAGTGCGTCTATAAAGACAAAAGCGGGTTTGATTATAGCTTTAGCTTAGATGGGCAAATTTTAAACGTTCGCTCGCTGCAAAGTCCGCTCTTGCCGGTAAATGACGGCGACGAAACGCTGGTCGTTTGCGATAAAAAGGGGCGGGTTTTGGGGCTAAAAAACCGCTCCTTAAACTCCGCTGCCTGGTACGCCTACGAGCCTAGCTCCTTTTTTGCGGTTCTGTTTTTCGTGCTGTTTTTGCTGTTTGGCGCGGCCGGGGTTTGGGCGATTTTCTCAGGATTTGACGGACGGCAGCCGCTTTTTGGCACTTTGCTGCTAGTTTTTGGTTTCGGCTCTCTTGCCCATGCTTGGTTTAAATATCACGGCGAGGCGTCTTTGGGTTTGCGCGTTAGGTTGATGCTTGGCACCACAAAAGAGCCTAATGCAAACGGCGAGGTTAGCGGCACGGCGCGAAATCTAAGGATTTTTGAGACGAAAGAGAAAAATTATTTTAGCGTCACGGTCGGCGATACGTTTTTGTGGGGTAGCGGCCTCAAAAAGCGCGCTCTGGAGCTAGCAAACGGCGATGAAGCGAGCGTAAAATACGAAAATTTCAGGGTTTTAGAGATACGAAATCTCAGTAAAAATCTGACGGCGAAAAAATCTCAAGGCTTTTTTGAGAGGGGCGCTAGCTTTGTCGCGGATATCGCGATCAACCTTTGCGCGGGACTTGTTTTGCTCTATGCGGGGACGATGGATTTTTGGTTTTCGCCCATTTTGGGGATTGCGGGCATGATAATCTTGCTCGGCGGATTTGGTTTTAACGTGTTTTATAAGAAAGATTAGCCTTCGGCGAGGCTTGGCAAATTTAGCGTGGAGACTTCAAATTTGAGCAAGGCAAGCGGACTTGTCAAATTTCAAGCCTTACAAAAACGCTTGCAAATTTTGCCGGGCGGTAAATGGCAGAAATAACGGCGATAAAGCTTAAATTTAGCGCGATCTCCGTGGTTTATATTGAGGCAAATTTACGCACGGCAAGGCTAACTGCGACCGTCAAATTTAGCCCAAATTTCGCAAAAACTCCGCATACTCTCTAGCGCCGCGCTCTAAATCGTCCTTGCTTGATACGTAGTCCACGCCCGGAGTCTCCTCGGCGCCGTAAAATGCGAAAAAGTCGCGGTAATCGGCGTGAAAATAGTATTTAAACGCAAGCTCAAACGGCGTAAGAACCTCGCGCAAGCTAAAATGATAACGTCCTTGCGGGCAGTAGTCGCTCTTTTTGATGCCTGCGGTCACGGCTAGCGCCACCTTGCGCCCCGCTATGCCGTCTGAACCCCGTCCGTAGGCAAAGCCGTGCGTCATCACTGCGTCGATCCATGATTTTAAAATCGGAGGGCAGGAGAAGTTGTGAAGCGGAAACTGTAAAACGAGGGCGTCGTGGGCTCTGATGAGCTCTTGCTCGCGCGCGGCGTCGATGTTGCCGCCTGCGTAAACCTGCGTCAGATCGTGAACGCTAAAGCGCTGCGGCTCTTTGAGAGCCTCTTGCAGTAGGCGTTTGTTTATGACCGAGTTTTGGATGCCCGGGTGAGCTAGGATGATTAGAGTTTTCATTTTTCTCCTTTTTGATCAAGCAAATTTTAACCGTCGGCAAGCGCTGCCTTAAGTTTGCAAATACGCTGTTTCATACTCTAACGGGGTAAATTTGCACCGGCGGCACTACCGTAGAGCTATCAAGTACGGGAGGGTCAAACCCTAGCGGGATAAATTTACGCGTGGGTAAGTGGGCGATAAGATAAACCGACAGACTGGTTTCAAATCCCGACGGAGTAAATTTATACTGCCTTGCGCTTCTATACGGAATTTCGCGATCGGCATTTCAAAACCAAATGGGGTAAATTTACGCCCTTGCTCCAGCCCTTGAATTTTATGCGAAAAGCCGTTTCAAACCCCAATGGGGTAAAATTTAACCCAGCCATCGATGCGCGCCCGTTCCCAAAACGTTTCAAGCTCCATCGAAGTAGATTTTAACAAACTTAGCTTAAATTTGAGCAGAGCATCGCGCAGGCTTTAATCTAGTCTGCAAATACGAACTTTGATCTGCCGTTTTTGGACGGGTCTGGTAATCAAGCCAGAGCGCGCCGTCTTAACGCGCGGGAAAATAGTCGCTTTTGCTTGCTCGGATATAAAGCGGGCGTAAATTTGCGGGCTTTTTTACAAAAACGCTTGTAAATTTCGCAGATTTTCTTTTATAGATGCTGGGCGGTAGAGCGCTGAGATAACGGCGATGTAGTCTGGGTTTAGCGCGGCGATTTGTGCGATATTTGCTGCGTTTATGCCGCCGATCACGCAAATGGGGATTCGTAAAATTTCCTTTGCACGCCTGATCGTTTCAAATTTACAAAGCGGGGCGTTTGGTTTGGTCGGGCTCGCAAACAGGGCGCCAAATGCCGCGTAAGAGGCGCCCTCATCCTGCGCTTTCAGGGCTAAATTTAGATCGTCGTAGCAGCTAACGCCGATAAAAGCGTCCTCGCCTAGGATCTTGCGAGCGGCCTTTACTCCGCCGTCGTCTTTGCCGATGTGCACGGCGTTTGCACCTATTTTGGCGGCAAAATTTACGTCGTCGTTTACGATAAATCTCGCGCCGTAACGCTCGCAAAGCTCTTTTAACCCAACAGCTACGTGCTCATTTTTTGGCTCGATTTTAGTGCGGTACTGTAAAAATTTCACTCCGCACTCTAGCAGCTCGCAGGTTTGCTCGAGTATGCTGTTTTCTGGCGTTAGGACGTCATCCGTGATAGCGTAAATTTCAGACATTTTCGCCTGCAGCTTTGTGATCTAGCAGACGCACGCCGAAATTTGAGCCGTGAGCGTTTTTGATCGCGTTTGCGACGAAGGCTTTGGCGCGCCTGATCGCCGTAACCTCGTCTGCCCCGCACGCTAGGGCGCAGGCGATAGCCGTGGCGAAGCTACAACCAGCGCCGTGCATGATCGTAGGTTGCTCTAGCGGTTCTCCGAATTTAACTACCTCGCCGCTTTTTTTATAAAGCGTGTCCTCGCAAATCTCGCTCGTTTGAGTGCGTTTTAGCACCACGTCGCAGGGCAGATCAGCGCCTAAATTTAACCGCTCGCCGTCAAAATTTAATCCCAAAATGCGCGCTTCGTCTAAATTGGGCGTCGCGATGCGGGCGAGGCTTAAAAGCTCTTTTAGCGCGTTTATGGCGCCATCTTGCAGTAGCTTGGCGCCTGATTTCGCCACGCAGACGGGGTCTATCACGGTCGGCACGCCGCGGTTTTGCTCTAGCCAGGCTTTGACGCAGGCTATGAGCTGTTCGTTAAAGAGCATGCCGATCTTTACGGCGTCAAATTTTAGCTCGGCGCAGACGGCCTCTAGCTGCGCGTTTAAAAACTCGGGCGTTACCGGCATCACCGCGCTCACGCCGTTTGTGTTTTGCGCGGTTAGAGCCGTGATCGCGGTCGCGCTGTAGCAGCCGTAGGCCTCGCAGGTTTTTATATCCGCTTGCACGCCGGCACCCCCGACGCTGTCGCTGCCTGCGATGATTAGGATATTTTTTTTGGGATTTTTCATTGTTTTGCCTTGAGCGGTTTTGTTAAATTTATCTTTGGGCGAATTTATCTGTCGCCAAAATCCTTGCCAAACTCGACGCCTAGCTCCTTTAAATTTACGGGGCCGTTTCCTTGCGACTCCATCGGCGCAGGCGGAGTTTGCGGCTGCGTTTGCGTAGGCTGCTCGCTTGCAGGACTTTGCTCGGTTTGAGCGTTTTTGGTGGCGTTATTTTCGGCTTTTTTAGGTTTTTTCTTCGGTTCTTCTAGCTTTTTGCCGGTTAAGCACTCGTAAATTTCCGCGTGATTTTTCTTTGTCCAGTCCTCTTTGACTTCGATTTTTTGGTACTCTTTGCTAGTAGGCGAGGCGAGGCCGTTTTTGACCAGGGTTTTGTTTAGGATTTTGCTTTCGTCGCTCACTTCGCATAGCCATCTATCGCCTAGATTTTTTAGCGTGAGTACGTAGTAGTTGCGCTCGGGACGAAATACCT
Source organism: uncultured Campylobacter sp. (assembly GCA_963518005.1). Taxonomy (GTDB): domain Bacteria; phylum Campylobacterota; class Campylobacteria; order Campylobacterales; family Campylobacteraceae; genus Campylobacter_A. The sequence goes on along the minus strand of CAUQJU010000007.1, from coordinate 988 downwards.
TTTTGATCTCTTTGTCGTAGGATTTGCCGAAAATTTCCAGCTCTTTTTTATCTTTTATGCATTTTGAGCCGTCGTAAAATTTAACGTTTGCAAGCTTGCAAGGGGCGATCACGGCGGCGTTTAGCCTAAAGACAAAGGTATCGTAGTCTAAAATTTTCTCTAAAAACAGAACCTCTTTGACGACTTTTTCGCGTTTGGATTTGGTAGTCTCGGTGATTTGCATGTCGGTAAATTGTGCGAGCGAATTTACCGACAGCAAGGCTAAAGCGCAAAATTTAATCAGAGTAAAAAATGCGCTTTTTTTCATTATTTCAGATCGTATTTTTCTAGCAGTTTGTCGTAGCTGCCGTCTTTTTTCATCTCTTCAAGCGCGGCGTTTATTTTAGCGATTAGATCTGCTTGTTTGCCTTTGTCAAACGCCATAGAAAAGCCCTCGCTACCGTCGTTTTCTTTGTAAAATTCCTCAAGCTCGGGATTTTTCTTTAAAAAGCCGTAACCGATCGAGCTATCAAGCACGACTGCGTCTATCTTGCCTTTTTTTAGCCCCATGATTAGCGGAACGGGATCCTCGGCAGGCACGACTTTAGCGCCCGCGATAGCGTTAGCGGCGATCTCCTGGACGGTGCCTTGTTGTACGCCCACTCTTTTGCCGTTTAGGGCGTCTTTGCTAGCGATAGAGTCGTTGCCTTTAGCGCGCAAGTAGATGTTTTCCGTCGCATAGTAAGCCTGCGTGAAATCAACCGACTTTCGTCTATCGTCTGTCGCGCTCATTGCGCTTGCTACGGCGTCGATCTTGCCCGTTTTTAGAGCAGGGATTAGGCCGTCAAAGCTCATATTTACGATCTTGTACTCAAAACCCGCGCGTTTAGCGAGCTCCGCTACTAGATCCATGTCAAAGCCCGTGATCTTGTTTTGCTCGTCCACATACTCAAACGGTGGATAGTTTGCGGCGGTACCGATCTTTAGCTCGGCGGCGCCAAGCGTAGCT
>CAUQJU010000006.1:0-15837 GCA_963518005.1 uncultured Campylobacter sp. | reverse complement strand
GCCTGCGGAGCGAAAATTTTGCGAAATCTCGGAAAAGCGCTCGCGAGACAAGCCGCTATTTCAGCGACTTTTCCGCCCACTTTCTTACTTCTGAATCTACTTCAAAGATCCTACTCTCGCTCTCTATCTTTTCTTTTTCAAACCTCTTTGCCGCGGCTAAAACCGTTCGCGAGATATCCAAAAATCCGCATTCGCCGCGCAAAAACTTATAAACGGCGACTTCGTTTGCGGCGTTTATCGCTACACCAAGATCTGGGTTTTGCAAAGCTTGGTCTTTTAGCGAAAAGATAGGATATTTTTTCAAATTTATCTCGCCGAATTTTATATTTTTTAGAGTTTTTAGGTCTAAATTCGGCACGATTTGCGCGTTTTTTGTATCAGCGGCGTTCAAATTTAGCGCACCATCCTTGCCCAAAATCGCATGCGCGATGGCCAAAATCATATCGGTTTTAGATAGATGCGCCGTAGTTGAGCCGTCGGCAAACTCCACCAGCGCGTGCACCGTGGACGTGCGCTCGATGAGCGCCTCGATATCCCGCACGCCGTAGAGCCAAAAGGCCTCTAGCACCTCAAAAAGCTTGTTCGCCATCGTCGCACTGTCGATCGTGATCTTTGCGCCCATGTTCCAGTTTGGGTGCTTTAGCGCGTCTGCGGCGCGGGCGTCTTTTAGGGCTTTTATTGGGGTTTTGTAAAAGGCGCCGCCCGAGGCCGTGATGACGAGCCTAGCGACCGGGGTTTTGTTTGCGAGCAAGAATTTAAGTCCGAAATGCTCGCTATCTATCGGATCTATCGCGCCCCTATCTAAAAATTTGCCGCCCGCGACGAGGCTTTCTTTATTGGCAAGCGCTAGCTTTTTGCCTAGCTTTTGCGCGCTTAGGCTCGGAGCCAGCCCTGCAAAGCCGACTAGAGAGTTTACGACGCGCTCGCTCTCGCACTCTTTTAGCATATCGCGGATGCCCTGCGCGCCCGCAAAAACGCGTTTGTGCTTTACGAATTTTGCAAATTTAGGCTCGGCGATACAGACGAATTTGGGCTTAAATTCGGCGATTTGCTCGTTTAAAAGCTCGTAGTTTGACGCGCAGCTTAGCGCCTCGATACTAAGGCCGAATTTGCGGGCCAAATTTAAAGTATTTGTCCCGATCGAGCCCGTCGAGCCCAGCACTACCACGATAGCGTCCAGAGCATCGCCGCGACGCCGAACAAATAGCCGTCGACGCGGTCAAGCATACCGCCGTGACCCGGTAGCAGCGTGCCGCTATCCTTGACGCCCGCGCGGCGCTTTAAGTAGCTCTCGAAAAGATCGCCCCACACGCCAAAAACCGCAACCAAAAACGCCGTAATGAGGCTATGCCATAAGCTATCGGTCAGCACCCAGCCAAAGCCCGCGCCAAAGACCGTAGCCACGGCGATACCGCCCGCGACGCCCTCCCAGGTTTTGTTCGGCGAAGTCTCGCTAAAGGCGTGCTTACCGCAAAATTTACCGACGAAAAACGCCCCGCTATCGCACGCCACGACCGTTAAAATCAGCCACGCCAAGTAGCCCACGCCGTAGAGCGAATAAAGCATCCAGATGAGAAAAATAGGCGTCATCGGATACAAAAACGGCAGCGCGGGCGTTAGATTTTCGCTCTTAAAGTGCGCGAGAAAACTAACCACGAGCAAGACCGCTAAAATAGCGATAAATGCGGGGTTTGAAAAGGGCGTGAGCAGGTAAAAAATAACCGCCACGAGAGCAAGAGAGCTTCCTTGCAGGCCGTAGAGCTTTTGCGCTTCGCTAAAGGCCGTGTAAAGCACGAAGCCTAAAATGGCGAAATTTAACAGATAACTATCGACGAAAAAGATGACCAAAACCGCCGCAAATAGCGCGACGCCGGTGATTATACGCGTTTTCATGATTTTTCCTTTTTTGAGTAACGATTGTATAAAATTTTCGCTTAAAAGCGCCGAAATTTGAGGCGAATTTACCTTTGCGGGCTTTAGCTGGCGGTTAAATTTAACGGATTTGCGTTAAAATTTAGTTTTGATTAAAACGGGTCGGTAAATTTGGCGGATTTGGGTTAAATTTTACCGAGCGAGGCGGCAAATTCGGCGCGCATTTAAAGAGCCACGCTAGATTTTGTTTTTGCTAAAAACGGCTGCTTAAATTTAGCGGACAAAGGCTCAAATTTGATCTAAATCGAGCCAAATTTGACCGCCTAACCGCGAGCGGTCAAATTTAAGCCCGCAAGCTTAAATTTTAAGATCAAGATGATGAAATACGGGCGATGCCTGCGGAAAGTCGTTAGCCGCGACGTGCTCTTCGGAGTCTTCGTCGTCAGAATTTTCGCCTTTTTGCTCCGAGGCGAGCTCGCCCTGCTCCTGCCTGCCCTTTTGCATTTCGTGCTCGTTTTCGGGGTCGATTTTGTAGGTTTCCTCGGTCGGTCGCACTTCGGAGACCTCTTGTTTTTCGTCGCTTGCTAGCGATGCGGCGGCGAGGTTTTGTAGGTCAAATCTATTTTGGACGTCGGCAACCTTGTTTGAGACCATATTTACGTTTTGATTGATAAAAATCGTGTTGCCAAGGGGTGTTACAGCCACTTTTCGCCTCCTCTTTTAGTCGTGCTTTGTTACTAATATCGTCTTAAAATTAATATAATTTACATTTGCGCCGCTCATAATTTTGACGTTGTTACGTTTGGTAAAATCAACCTCGTACGTCCCGTCGCCTTTGACGCTAAAATTTACGCAAATTTTCGCCGCAAATCTCAAAATTTCCTCGCTGGGAGCGCTTTTTGCGGTTTTGATGATGACGTGCGCGGACGGCAGGTCTTTTAGATGCATCCAGACGTCGTCTGTTTTCGAGTTTTTTAGCAGCCAGACGTTGCCTTTTTCGTTGCGTCCGATGCTGATTTTATAGCTTTCGACGTAAAAATCCTCAACGTTTTGATTTTGCTCTTTTTGCTTTGCGGCGCGGGCTTTTTTAGGCGCTAGGATCTCTAGCTCTTCGGCGCTTTTTGCTTCATTTACGAGCGTTTGCAAATTTGATAAAAACTCCAGCTTTTCGGTCAAATTTTGCCGCTCGATAACCAGGCCCGCCGCCTTTTGTTTTAGCCTTTTTGCCTTAGCAAACATCGCGTTTGCGGCGATTTTAGGACTATCGTCCAGCACGAGCCGCACCTCGCCTCGCTCGAAATCATTTAGCGTTACCTCGCGCTCGTAGTCCCTTAGCGCGTGTAAATTCGACAGGATCAGCCCCGCGTTTTTGCTTAAAATTTCGCTTTGCGCATTCAGATCCGCTTCGTTTTCAAGACCCGATAAAATCTCGCTTAAATTTTGCATTTTTCGCTCTATCGCGGACGATTTTACGGCGCGCAGATTTTCTAGCTTTGCGTTATTTACGCGCTTAAAGTCCTCGCTAAAATACTGCGAAAAATCGGTTATCGGCGGCGTCTGGCGCTCTTTTATCGCTGCAGGCGGCAGCTCTAGCAGCTCGCGCCCCGGTTTTATCACACGAAAATTATTATCTATATGGCGCAAAGCCTCGATTATGACGCCTTTTTCGTCCGTGATGATCGCGTTGGTAAAGCGCCCCGTAAACTCCAAAAATAGGCTTGAGGCGAGGCTCTTATACGAGCCTTGGAATTCGCACTCCAGCTTTAAAATTCTATTTCCCTCGGGCACGCTTAAATTTAAAATTTTAGCCCCCCAGAACCTCTTTTTAAGCGCGACGTCAAAGGGCGCTTTGTACTCTTTTACGTTTAGAAAATCAGGATTTGCGTAGATCGCGGAGTCAGACTTGCTAAGGTCGAAAAACAGCCCGAGCTCGCCGTCAAACTGGGTAAATATCGCCATATCGCCCGCGCGTCTGATTGCGGTTATTTTTTTAAATTTGCCTAGAAAAGATTGTATTTGTTTTAAATTTGCGTATTTCATAGCCGAAATTATAGCCTAAAATAAGGCCGAAATTTAAGCGTAAGAATAATATAATGATAATGCATTTTAAAACGGAGAAAAAATAAATGAACAAATTCAGCCTAAGTTTAGCGGTCTCGTCGCTGCTTTTAACCCAAATTTTCGCCGCCGATGTTGCGCTACAAGGCGTCGAGATTAGCGAGAGCGCGGACGACGGATACCGCGCCAAAACCAGCGAAGTAGGCAAAACGAATACGCCTATTTTAGAGATCCCGCAGACGGTAAACGTCGTAACCCAGCAGCAACTAAAGGATAAAAAACCCGAAACTCTAGCCGAAAGCCTTCAAAACGTTAGCGGCGTTAGCTACGGAAACACCACGGGCGGTATCTTTGACTCGATCATTAAGCGAGGCTTTGGCGGCGGACGCGACGGCTCGATCATGCGAAACGGCGTACCTGCTAGCGTCATGCATAGCTTTAATAAAACCGTAGAAAGCGTCGAGGTGCTAAAAGGCCCGGCTAGCTTGCTCTACGGCGCGCAAGAGCCCGGCGGCATCATAAATATGGTCACTAAAAAACCAAAATACGACTTCTCAAACGAAATTTGGGCGGGTATCGGCAACCGCAACTATTGGAACGCGGGCTTTGATACCACGGGACCGATCGCGGAGAGCGGCTTTGCGTATAGATTTATATTTGATATGATGCAAAAAGACTACTGGAGGGAGTTTGGCGAATATAAAAACGTCCTCTTTGCGCCCTCTCTTTCTTATAAAGGCGATGATTACCGCATAAATTTAGCCTATACGCACACGCGCTCGACCGACCCGATCGACCGCGGTATGTATCTAGTACCAAGCACGGGCAAGCTACTGCCGATAGATAAGAAAAGGCGCCTTGACGAGCCGTTTAATAAACTACAAACCAGACTCGACACCGTAGACGTAAATTTTGAAAAAAATATCGGCGAGGACTGGCTACTGCGCGGCGCTTACGCATTTTCCCGCTCAAAGCACGAGTACGGTCACATCAGGCTAATGAACGTAAATTTAAACACGGGCGTTGCGGCTAGACGAAACGAGGCGTACGACGGATTTATCCACCGCACGCACGCCGGATCGCTAAATTTAAACGGTTACGTGCAAACGGGCGAGATAGAGCATAACTTACTCTTTGGCATCGACGCAAAGGAGTACTACCGCTATAGACCCGGCGCGCTAAACAGCTACAGCTCCGGCACGACGCACAAAAACTTCCCGATAAATATCTACAGTCCAGTCTACGGCACGGTCCCCTATCCGTCCGACCGAGCCTCCGGTATCCAGTATCAAAAGCTAAGAACGATCGGATTTTACGCGCAAGATAGTATAAATTTGACCGAAAATTTAATCTATTCTCTGGGCGTTAGATACGAATACTACGATCAAGTCGCGCGCGGCACTACTAGCGGACCAAACACCACCGATCAGCAAGACGGCAAATTTACGTGGCAGACGGGGCTTTTATACCTGCTAACGCCGGAGTGGTCCGTTTATACCAACTACGCGCAAAGCTTTAGCCCGCAAATGGCGATCAGCGGCGACGACATCGGCGACATAAAGCCCGAAGAAGGCAAAAGCATAGAGCTGGGAACTAAATTTCAAAACGATAGCATAACGGCTAGCGCGGCGGTCTTTAATATCGATAAGAAAAACATCATGCGCACCGTAAATAGCGTAAGTACGCCCGTGGGCGAGGCGCGCTCGAGAGGATTTGAGTTTGACTTTAACGGCCGCGTGACGCAAGGGCTGAGTCTAGGCGCTAGCTACGCATACACTAAAACCGAGGTGCGCAAGGATAGCGGCGCGTTTGCCGTGCTAGTGGGCAAACCGCTAGAAGCCACGCCAAAGCACCAAGCCAGCCTCTTTGCCAACTACGACTTTAGCCACCTAGGCGCAAAAGGCCTAAGGATCGGCGGTGCGGCGAGGTATTTTGGCTCATGGTACACCTACTACATGAGGACGAATTTACCGGCCGTGCCTGCGGGAACGGGCTTTAAGATGGACGATGCGGTCGTTTACGACGCATTTATCAGCTACGATACCAAGATCGCGGGCTACGAGACGAATTTCGCCTTTAACGTCAAAAACTTGACCGATAAGCTCTACTATACGTCCTCATCGACCGGCACGCAAGCTAATATCATACCGATACAGCCGGGGTATGCGAGGCAGTTTATGCTGACTGCTAGCGTTAAATTTTAAAATTTAAGCGGCTTGTCTCGCGAGCGCTTTTCCGAGATTTCGCAAAATTTCGCTCCGCAGGCTATATGCCTAGCGCACGCTCAATTTTGCTTCAAAACTCGAAAAATCATCTCGCGATACTTCGCCTTATCGTTTTACGCTCAAATTTGAAGTCAAATTCAATCAAATTTACAAATTTGACTTCAAATTTGACTCGCCCGAACCCGCATCCTGAAAGCGTCAAATTTGGTTTAAATCCGCGGCGTATTGCGATATTTAGCCGAACTGCGTTCGTTATTTGCAACGCTCAAATTTTAATCTCAATCTCTTTTTATCCATTTTTCGCTAAAATCGCTAAATTTTAAAACGCGCGGCATCCGCAAAAAGGAAATTTATGCAAAACAAAAAGCAAACCATCACCGAAAAAATTTTCAGCGAGCACGTAGGGCGCGAGGTTTTCGCGGGCGAGATCATCGAGAGCGACATCGACATGGTCATCGGCAACGACATCACGACTCCTATCTCCATCAAGCAGTTTGAGCGAAGCGGCGCGACAAAGCTAGCTAACCCAGACGGCTTTAGCGTCGTGATGGACCACTACATCCCAGCCAAAGACATCCTAAGCGCCAACCAAGCCAAAATCAGCCGCGATTTTGCGTATAAGCTCGATTTGAAAAATTATTTCGACGAAAAGGACATGGGTATCGAGCACGCGCTTTTGCCGGAAAAAGGCCTCGTAGTGCCGGGCGACGTCATCATCGGCGCCGATAGCCACACCTGTACGCACGGCGCGCTAGGAGCCTTTGCCACGGGTATGGGTAGCACCGATCTAGCCTACGCGATGATAACGGGTAAAAACTGGTTTAAAGTACCGCCGACTATCAAAGTGATCTTTCGCGGCAAACTTGACCGCCACGTCTACGGCAAGGACCTCATCCTAGAGATCATCCGCCGCATCGGCGTAGACGGCGCGCTGTATAAGGCGCTGGAATTTACGGGCGAGACGATAGATAGCCTCGATATGGACGGGCGTTTTAGCATGTGCAACATGGCGATCGAGGCCGGCGGCAAAAGCGGCATCATCGCAGTCGATGAAACCACGAAAGAGTTTTTAAAAGGTAAAAATTTACGCGCCGAGCCGAAGCTGCACTACTCCGACGAGGGCGCGAACTACGAGCAAATTTTAGAAATCGACGTTAGCAAACTCGATCCCGTGATCGCCTATCCGTTTCTACCTAGTAACGGCAAGAGCGTGCGCGAAGCGGTAAAAGACGACATCGCTATCGATCAGGCCTTTATCGGTCGGTAGCTGCACGAACGGTAGGCTAAGCGACTTGCGCATCGCGGCTGAAATCCTAAAAGGCCGTAAAGTCGCGCGCAAAACCCGCCTCATCATCACGCCTGCGACGCAAAAGATCGCCCTGCAAGCGCAAAAAGAGGGGCTGATGGATATATTTGCCGAGGCTGGAGCAGTCGTCTCAAACCCAACCTGCGGAGCGTGCCTGGGCGGATATATGGGGATTTTGGGCGTTGGGGAACGCTGCGTAAGTACGACAAACAGAAACTTCGTCGGCCGCATGGGAGATCGCACGAGCGAGGTGTATCTGGCAAACTCGGCTGTCGCCGCAGCTAGTGCGGTAATGGGCAAGATCGCCGATCCTCGCGATCTTTAAAATTTGACGGCTTGTCTTTTTCCGCTATACGGCGTTGAAATTTAAATTTTAAGCTCGGCAGACTATCTTTGCTTCGCTTTGCTCACAACTGCAAGCAGAGGTCTAGCCTACGCTTAAAATTTAAATTCCGCCTTGTCTAGCAAAAAATACTGCGCCTTAATTTTTTTCATTCAAATTTTGAAGTAAATTTGCAAATTTGACTTATGCACTCTTTTTCGTCGCTACTTTCGCAACCATCAAACCGAAATCAAATCTAAAATTTGGAACGTCTTTTGCTTTGGCTAGCTTAAATTTCACTTTTTACAAAGGATAAACTATGATGAGATCGCTATGGGCAGGCGTTACCGGACTGCAAGCTCACCAGATCGCTATGGACGTCGAGGGCAACAACATCGCCAACGTAAACACCGTCGGCTACAAATACAATCGCGCAAATTTCGACGACCTTATCTATCAAACTTCGCGTATCGCTACCGCACCGCAAAATCAGCACGGCGGCGTAAATAACATGGAAGTGGGTCTAGGCACTCAGATAAATTCCACTACGAGGATTTTCAAGCAAGGCTCTTTGCAAACCACCGACAAGCAAACCGATATCGCCCTTCAAGGCGACGGATTTTTTATGGTTAGCCCGGACGGCGGCAAGACTACGTACTATACTAGAAACGGCGATTTTTCAAGGGATAGCGAGGGTAACTTCGTCGATAACGGCGGAAATATCGTTCAAGGATGGATGAGGGACGAGGTTACGGGCGAGATAGATCCGACCAGGCCTCTTAGCGATATAAAGATACCCACCGGCCTAACCGTACCTGCGCGCGCCACGACGAATATCGCTCTAAAGGGAAATTTAGACAGCGGCAACGATGTGGGAAATAAGAAAATACCTATCTACCAACTCGATCAGTATCACAACTGGGTCGATACTAATAAAGACGGTATCAAAACCGACACGGAAAGACACGAAGAAAACAATATCGGCGAAAATAGATTTTACGTAAATAGGCAAGGCGAGCAGAGAATGACCGAGCGCGGAGCCGATCTTGGCGTTTTGTTTAATAATGCCGGCGACGCGTATAATCTACGCACGGGGCAGGGTATCTGGGTCAGCTACGCAGACGCCAAAACTAGGGCCATGAACGTAGGCGCTAGAAACGACGGAACCTTTGCGGCGCCTAAAAATTTGAACATAAAACTAAACGGCGAGACTATAGTAGCAACGGTAAATAGCGTGAGCGAACTAGCTACGGCCATAAATCAAAGATATGGCAAAACGGGCGTAGAAGCTAGCGTCATAAACGGCAATCAACTAGTTCTAACCAACAGAAACAACCTAGGCACGACCGCAGCCAGCAGAAACATAAAAATGACCGTAAATAACGGAGACAACATCGGCGGGGACTTTTTGACGACTAATATAATAACTGCATACCAATATACTTACAACAAAACCCGCGTAAGCGCGCAGCATACCTACGATGATTCTATGGCTAGAGAGGTAACGACTACCGAGGATTTGCGCGAAGCGATGCAAAAAGACGCTAGACTCTGGACCAACTATAAAGGAACAAGGATAGATAACGACGGAACCGGAAGACCGAAAGAATCTGATTTTACGGCTGCGGCTTCTCTTAATGAAAACAAAAACGACGGCGTGGAGATAACCGTAAACGAGCACGGTCAGTTTCAGGTAAAAAATCCTAGCGGAGACGCCTTTAACTCCGACGACGGCGACGATACGGACGCAACGGGCGGCCACGCGACGAACAATACCAATACCGACGACAATGATAATAATATAAATTTAGCCGTCACCGGTCTAACAAATGCCGCCAACAACGTAACCGAAAACGTTAAATTTACGGCATCTATGGCTCCGCTTTCAGGTTCGTTAAGCTCCGGAGACGCCGCAAGAGTAACCGATAGCCTAAACATGGCGGCCCATAGCTCTAGCACCGATATCTACGACAGCCTAGGCACGAAACATAACGTCAAGATGGACTTCGTAAAACGCGGTTATACCGAAAACGGCGGAACGGAGTGGACGATGGTGATCCAGGTGGCCGAACCAAATCAAATAAGCACTACGGAGCCTAAAAACGTGATAACCGGTTACGTGAGATTTAACCCGGACGGCTCGCTAGCGACGTATAGCCCTGCTAGCATTACCTTCGGCGCGCAAAACGGCTCGTCTATCGGTCAGCATATCGAGCTAAAATTCGGTACTACGCAGACCACCGACGGACTAACCAGCACCGATAATAACTCAAGCACCTCCGACATCAGCCAAGACGGATACGCTAGCGGCGAGTTACACGGGCTAAGGATAGACGGAGCAGGCACTCTCATAGGCTCTTTTACCAACGGTAGAAGCCTAGGACTCGCGCAAGTGGGCGTGGCTAAATTTGCAAATAACCAGGGCTTAGCCGGCGAGGGCGGAAATTTATTTTCCCGCACGGCAAACTCCGGCGATCCGATCATCGGCGCGGCTCAAACTGCCGGACGCGGTAAAATTTCGGCCTCAAGCCTTGAGATGAGCAACGTCGATCTATCTCGCTCGCTAACTCAGCTCATCGTCGTACAGCGCGGCTTCCAAGCTAACTCAAAGACGATCACGACTAGCGACGAGATGCTAAACACGCTGCTTCAATTAAAATAATTTTAATTCTTAGGGCGGATAAAGCCGCCCTAGCTTTATAAAATATGCTATACTCGCTTAAAAATTTAGGATAAAATATGCAAAAAAAAGAAGAAGAAATCAAAAAAGAGATAAAAGAAAAATTAAGAAAAGTCGTTTTAAATAATCCTAAAATAAAAGCAATTTACGAGCGGCTAAAAGATAAATGATCTACCCCGATATAAAAGACGCGGTAGAAATACATAACGACGTCATCGAAAATATAGGCGGCAAAAGCGGCTATAACGAAGTTAGTATCGGTTATCTGGCTTCTGCTTTGGAGCACGTTAGAAATGATGAATTTTATCCGAATTTTTTAGATAAATTAACTCATATCGTATTTTCGTGCGTCAAATTTCATCCCTTTTTAGACGGCAACAAACGAACCGCTATACAGCTTGGAATATATTTTTTAGAATTAAATGGAATGGACGGATACTTCGTACATTTTGCGAGTATTATGGAAGATGCGGTAGTAGATCTAGCGGATAACAAAATCTCTAAAGATGAGCTAAAAAATATTATCTCAAATATCATCTACTAAAATCAAATTTTTATCGATTTTTAGCTAAATTTACCGCTAAATTTAACTAAAAGAGTCAAAAATGCAAGTAACGCTTCTAAACTACACCCCGCTAAACATCTGCTCGCACGCGATCCGCACGTGCTGGCAAAGCTTCGAAAAAGGCGACGACGGCGGCGAAAAAGACGTCGAGCTGATTGAGCGCGTCGGCAATAAATTTAAACACGCCAGCACGCTAGAGCACCTCTCCTACAACTTCTACATCCAAGGCATCTCGCGCGCACTGCTGCAAGAGCTAGCCCGTCACCGCGTAGCGAGCCTCAGCGTCAAATCAACGCGTTACACGCTAAAAGAGCTAAAAAAAGAGCTCAAATTTGAGCTTGGCGACTTTGAGCGGGCGGCGAGATTTATAGTATTAACGGGCGACGAAACGGTCGATAACGCAAGCATCAAAGCGCTAGAAAACCTGCGTGAAATCCTCGCAAACACCACAAAAAGCCTCGATATCGTCAAGTACTGCCTACCCGAGTGCTACAAAACCGAGCTCACGTGGAGCGTAAACGCGCGCAGTTTACAAAATTTCCTCTCGCTTCGCAGCTCAAAATCGGCGCTTTGGGAGATCAGAAATCTCTCGCTAAAGCTTTACGAGTCGCTGCCGCAGGAGCATAAATTTATATTTGAAAGCTGCGTAAATCACGAAACTCAGCCTAAATAAACGGCTCAAAAATATCGCGCTCTCTAGCTGCCAGCGGCGGTTTTGCGGGGCGAGCGGGCAAATAGGGTTTAACCGCGCGCGGATTTAGAGTAAATGTTTGATAAAATTAAAAAGCCTCGCTCAAACGCTACGGTCATATGCATAAAAGCCGAAATTTGGGCATTTAAAAAGCAAAATTTAAAGTCATAGCGTGGCAGAAGCGAAGCTTTATCTGCGGCGTAATTGCGGACTATTTATCAAGACCTTACGATGTGCGCAGGCGATTACGATAAAAGCTCCGCTTTAAACAAAATCTATATTTTTTACATCATTTTGCCGCGGCGATAGAGGCGCTTAAATTTCAAGTTAGATCGCTGAAAATTTAACGTAAAAGCAATTTAAATTTCTAAACCATAAGAGCCTAATGGAAAAGTCCTACTCGCGCTTAATCAAACTAAACGCTTTAAGGGCGTATGAAGGGCTTAAATTTATCGTTAAACGGCAAAGGCCTTAAATTTATTTTTGCGCTAAATTTTTGTTATTTGAAGCCGATTGCCTAAAGGCATGATTTGCCAGCGGTTTTTGCTTGGGATAAGTTTGGATTTAAAGGCACGGTTTTAGGCTGATTATGAGGAAAAATTGCTAATCGCCAAGCTTGGCGACAAAAATCATAAAGCCAAAAATTTGTTGGAAGAAAAAGCGAAAACCATATAAATTTAAAAATCCGCCGAAAATCGGCGGAAAAATTATTCGTCGTATTTTAAGAAAATATCCTCGCCGCCTTTTTCAAGGTTTAGGATGCCTTCGCCGCGTTTAAAGGTAATCTCGGCGCCGTCGTCGTTTGCTAGTCTCGTGCCGCTTGCGGTGACTGCGTTTTTAAGGTTGATTTTGTGACCTTTGCTGTCTTCCAGCACGGCGGTATTAAATTCGTCCGTCGAGCTTAGTTTGACGACGTATTTCGGGTCGTTTACGCCGGTAAATTTAATCACTTCGGCTTGCGATTTGGTGATTTGCGCTTTGTTCGAGCTTTCGCTTTTGCTCGCCTGGCAACCGCTAAGCATAGCAACTGCGGCAAAAGCCGCCAAAGATGAAACTAAAATTTTCTTCATTTTTGTCCTTTTTTTGAAATGAGACTGAAATCTTACTTTAAAATAATTTATATAAAGTAAATTTAACCAAGCGGAGTCCTCGCTCAAGGTTAAATTTACTCGCGGGCTTACGCTTACTTGGAAAAATAAGCCGCCGCGCGCCCGTTGCCAAGGCTCTTAAAAAGCCTGCAAAAATAGCGAATTTAAACTAGTTACATCCGCAACCGCAGCAAGATTTAGCGCCGCCGTGAAGCTCGGAAACGTAAAATTTAACCGAATTCAGCCCCTCTTTTAGCGCCCATTCATAAGCGCTCGAGACGAAATCCCAGTTGATATTTTCAAATAACTTCTCCAAATACGCCGGGCGCGCGTTTCTGTGATCGACGTAGTATGCGTGCTCCCAAACGTCCGCGACTAGAAGCGGCACTAGGCCCTCAGTTACAGGGGTTTGCGCGTTGCTTGTTTGTACGATTTGTAGTTTGCCCTCTTTTGGATTGTAAACCAGCCACGCCCAACCTGAGCCAAATAGCGTAGTCGCAGCTTTCAAAAACTCCTCTTTAAAATTTGGAATATCTTTTTCCAGGCGCGCCTTTAGCTCGTCGCTCATTTGGCTTTTTTTCGCGATGCAATCCCAGTAAAAGTCGTGGTTATAGACCTGAGCCGCGTTGTTGAACACGCCGCCCGAGCTTTTTGTAAGGATATCAAAGAGGCTAGCGCCCTCAAACTCCGTACCTTTTATCAAATTATTTAGGTTATTGACGTAGGTTTGGTGGTGCTTGCCGTGGTGGTAGCTACAGGTTTCTTCGCTCACGACGGCGTTTGCTTTCGGATCGAAAGGTAGTTTTCTAAGTTCAAACATAATTTTTCCTTTGTAATAAAATTTATCCGTAATTATAGCGACAAAAGAGTAACTATTTTACTAACGCTTTAATAAGCTTTTATCAATAACCGTAGATTTTGCGATAAATTCGGATGTTTTATCTTTAATGATAAATTTAGCGACACGCTCGCCGGTTTTGCAAATTTTAGCCTATATCGCGATTACTAGCTTTTAATCGCTAGCTCGCTCATAGAGCCTTAAGATACGCCGCCGCGATTTTATTAGCTCAAATAATCTTATGGCGCGTAAATTTGACTCAAAGATAAGACCGCGTCGCTTAAATCCTAATCTCAAGCGAGCTTTAAGCTCTATAACGAAGCGTCAAAGAGGGCATAAAAGCGGCAATTTTAAAAAAGCGGTCCGTTAAATTTAACCAAAGCTTAGTATGATAAATTTTAACTTAAAAGCAAGCAAAATATAAGATAATGTGTATTTTAGTAACATTTGATTAAGTAAGGGCTGGCAAGACGTAAAGCGAAATAACGATATTATCTACGCAGATTTATTTATATGTTACTTTTTTACACATAAAAGGGATAAATTTTACGAGATAAAAAGGAAAATTTCTAAATTCGCTAGTTTTATATTTTATAATCGTTTCAAGCTAACACATAGCGCATTTCACAAAAAGGACATCACATGAAATTTAAGTTACTTTCCGCACTGCTTCTTTCCTGCGCGCTGGCCGGAAGCGCGTTTGCCGCAGGCAAAACATACACGATCAAATTCGCCCACGTCGTGGCCGCCTCTACGCCAAAAGGCAAGGCTGCCGATTTTTTTGCAAAAAGAGTCGGCGAGCTTAGCGGCGGAGCGATCAAGGTCGAGGTATATCCTGCCGCGTCTCTGATGGATGACGATAGGGTTTTTGCCGCGCTAAAGCTTGGCAACGTCCAAATGGCTGCGCCTAGTTTTTCTAAATTTACTCCGATAGTACCGCAGTTTCAGCTATTTGACCTGCCGTTTATCTTTAGAGACAACGCCCATCTTTACGCTGTTCAAGACGGCGAAGTCGGACAAGCTCTAAAAGATATGATCGCCAAAAAAGGCTTCATCGCGCTTGATTTTTGGGACGCTGGATTTAAGCACTTTAGCTCAAGCAAAAAGCCGATCGTAGAGCCTGCGGACGCTAAGGGGCAAAAATTCCGCATCCAAAGCTCAAAAGTGCTTGAAGAGCAGATCAAAGTCGTGGGCGGCAACCCGCAAGTATTGCCGTTTTCAGAGGTTTATCCGGCCCTTCAACAAGGCGTAGTCGATGCGACGGAAAACCCGCTTTCAAATTTCTATAACTCCAAATTTTACGAGGCGCAAAGCTCTTTAACGCTATCAGGCCACGGATACTTGGGATATTTAGTAGTTATGAGCGAGAAATTTTGGAAAGGCTTGCCTGATGACATGAAGGCTCACGTAACGCAAGCTCTAAAAGAGGCTACGGCTTATGAGCGCGAAGAGACGGCCAAAGAAGAAGAGCATATTTTAAGCGAGCTTAAAAAATTTGCCGGCGAAAGCAAAAAGCTTGAGATCATTGAACTAAATGCCGATCAAAAGGGCAAATGGGCAGAGGCTATGAAGCCGATTTATCCTAACTTCTACAACGTGATCGGTCAAGATTTGATAGAAAAAACGATAAATACGAAGTAGGCTTTTATGGGTAAATTTTTTGAGATTTTAGATGTCGGCATCGCCTCGGTAAACAAAACCGTAGCGGTGCTAGGCATCGCCGCAGGCACGCTGCTAGCCTTTGTTAACGTAGTGATGAGATACTGCTTTAACACGGGCTGGTCCTGGGCGGGCGAGCTAACCAACTATCTTTTTATCTGGTCGGCGTTTTTTGCCGCAGCATACGGCTTTAGAAAAGGCATACATATCTCGGTTACGATTTTGATCGAGAGATTTCCGCCCATCGTCGCAAAGGCCTATCTCATCTTTGCAAATATACTAACGACGGTATTTTTGATGTTTATCGTAGTTTATAGCGTGCAGTATCTGCAGGTGATGATCGAGCTTGATTTCATGAGCGTGGATCTAGGCGTGCCGCAGTGGATACCTATGCTGGTACTTCCGATCGCTTTTTTAGGAGCCAGCTACCGCGCCGGAGAGAAAATTTTCCAGATCGCTATGACGCCTTCGGATAAAGTCATCGTAAATAACGAAGCCGAGATGATACACGACTCGGTCAAGAAAAGCTAAGG
>CAUQJU010000005.1:0-15878 GCA_963518005.1 uncultured Campylobacter sp. | reverse complement strand
ATTTTATATTCCTAGAGTAAATTTAGGAAAAAATACGGAATTTTGTACGATATTATTGATAGTTGATATTATTAATGTATATAAATTAATGATAAAACTTAAAAGTGATAAATAAAAAAAGGATTTTAAAATAAAAAAGGGGATACACATCCCCTTTCTAAAAGGAGTTCTAACTTTGATTGCTTGTTAGAATTATAAAATATTTCGGTAAATCAACGGCTAATCAAAGCTGATATTTTCGCTTTTAGGCACGTCGATTACGATTATTTTCGTCGGTTCTTGCTGTTGCCTATTTATTGCGGCTACTTTTTGCTTAGTTTTACGTATCGCGGTTTTGCGACTATCGCCGCTTTTTATAAGTATCATATCGGCGATATAGTTATCTGATACTCTGACGTAAACCGTATCGCCGGCTGAGAAATACAACCTGCCACCGCAATATTTACCGCTTGGCAGTTTACCGTTTGAGGCGTCGATAGAGCTGATATCGTAGCAATATTTACCGTCTTGATAGGCTACGTCTAGTATTACGCCGCGCAAAGAACCGTTTAGAGCCGGCTTTTGAACGGGCGGTTTTTGATTTATTTTTTTTGGCGCGGGCGCATTACCGGGCGACCACGAACAGCCGCTTATCGCGAGCGAAATTGCCGCTAGGGTTATAAATTTAAGCTTGAACACTAAGGACGTTCCCGCCGAGTTCGGCTATTCTTTTATCTATACTTTGCGTGGCCTTTTCTAT
Organism: uncultured Campylobacter sp.; assembly: GCA_963518005.1. Taxonomy (GTDB): domain Bacteria; phylum Campylobacterota; class Campylobacteria; order Campylobacterales; family Campylobacteraceae; genus Campylobacter_A. Next base: position 15,139 of record CAUQJU010000005.1, on the reverse strand, counting down.
AGTTTTTTGCGAAATTTCAGGCAGCTTGCCGCCCCAAATTTTTTCTGCCTCTTTAAAGCCTCTTTGCATGCCTTCTTTTCCCGCTTGCAATTTTTCCAGATCGTCTCCTGCGGCATTGATAATAAAATTTGAAATCCTGTCCGCAGTATTTGAAATGCCGAAAAAACCGTCCTCGCTAACCAAATCGCTAGCTTCGCTCTGGCTTAGTTGCCATATAGGTTTGCCCTCGTAGCCGATCGTCTTAAAATCAACGGCCGATAAGATATCTTCGAGAGAATTTACGCTTTTGCTTTGAGCGCCGGGCATATCGCCAAAATTTGCCGAGCCGATAAACGTCCAAACTTGAGATAAAAGATTCGAGTTCGAATTTGAGCCCGCGATATCTTGAAAATGAGCCAAATAGCTATTTGTTAGCTGCTTTACGTCGATATTTGCGTAAGCTTCCCGTATCTTTTTTTGATCCAAATTTACCGCTTGCTTGCTATCTTGAGCTTGCGGCGTATACGGATTTTGGCGTAGAGCGTTTATACCAGTTTGCATACGTTGTCCTTTAAATTTTATTATGCATTATATATCGTCAAAATTAGAATAAAGTTAAGGGACAAAATTTACTTTACCCTATCGCCGACGTGACCGTTATAGACGATATCCTTCGCGTCGATGTTTTCATCGAGCAGTATATCGCTTATCTTGCCGCTTTTTTTGACGCTTTCTATATCGGCAGCGAGGTCTTCTTGATAGCTGTAAATCATCGCCGCGCCGCTAACGCCCTCAAGTCTTTCAAGCGTCTTAAAGCGGTTTATCTCCTCGTCTAAATTTTCCACGCTCATCACGACCACGATCTTGCCTTCCTGCGCGGCGACGACCTCGCAGCCCTTTACTTGCTCTATTTGCGAGATTATTTCTTGCTCGCTTGCGCCTTCTTTTTTATAGACGACCAGGCTTGATATATTCATTTTACGCTCCAAAATTTAACTTCTTTTTCGTATGCGACGCTAATTAGCCTACCTCCGTTTGAGAGATAAAGTCCGTTTAAAATTTGCTGCCCCGTCTTTACGGTAGCGAGTTTTTTCTTGCTCGCTACATCGTAAACGGACACGTCGCTTTGCTCGCCGTTCATAAACGCTAGACTTTTGCCGCTGGGGCTAAGCGCGGTCGCATAAACGATAAAATCCGCCTTAAAATAACTCGTCTCGCCGTTATAAACGCCGGCTTGTTTGTCGATGCTTCCGACCGAAACGACGCCGTTTCTATAGTCGATGTCGTACATATTGTCTTTAAATAAATTTAGCGTTTGCTCCGTCTGGCGCGTTTTTAGATTATAGATATAAATCACGCCGCTTTCAGCTCCGATGGCGATTTTATCGCGGGTTTCGTTTATTTCAAAATCCACGTAGAGAGCGATTGAAAATTTATGTTTAAAGACGGCTTTTTTGCTATCTAGGTCGATGAGATAAATTTCATTGCCAAAATCCGATACGACTGCGGTTTTTGCGTCGATAAAAAAGGCTTTTTTGGCGGATTTATTTTCTAAACGCATATTGCTAGCCTCGCTCCAACCGGCGCCTTCTTTTTTAAAAACGTACAAATACCTCTCGTTATAATCCATCTCGGCTAAAACCAAAAGCGCGTCGCCTAGGCGGTCGATGCTAAAAATTTTAGCCGGTTCCGCGTCGCTAAAATGCGTTTTTACCGTTCGAAATTTAATCGGTTCTAAAAATTCGCCCGCTTTTATGTCGTAAATATCAAGCTCGCCGCCGTCCGTGCCTAGATATAAAATTTCATCTATCAAATTCGAGCTTATAACGTTTGCGCCTGCTTTTGCCGCTTTATCAGGTTGCGAAATTTCAAGCGGCGTAGCCGATAAATTCGTAAAATTTAAACAAAAAAAAGCCGTAAAAAATAAAATAACTTTTTTCATAATGCCTCCATTTTGATAGAATTCACGAAGCAAACCTCCATACACTGAGCGCAGCCGACGCATTTTTGATTTATACTCGGACGAAAAACTCCGAAAAAGTCAATCGCCCTAAATTTGCAAATATCTTGGCAGCTGCAACAAATCGTGCCGTTCCAAGCAAGGCAGGCATTTACGTCGATGGAAAATTTAGCTTGGATTTTAGAAGAAAATTTTAAATTTAAAACCTCTCGTCCCGCATCCTCGCAAGCTAGCGCGCATTTTTCGCAAAAATCGCAGCCAAAGGATTTAAATTTAAAATTTACTCTCTCGTTTTCAAAGCTGAAAAGCTCTTTTTCACAGGCGCTAACGCAAGGCGCGTCGCAGCCCGCACAATCAAATTCGCCGCAAAAATAAGGCGGTGCGATGAAATTTTGAGCGGGTTTACCGCCCAAAATTTTAGAAAAAATTTTACGCCTCGAAGCGTCCGCCGTCATTATCTGACGCCCTCGTTTAGCACGTCAAGGAGGTTTGAGCGACTTGTAGAGTTCGCATCGCGATACTCAGGCTTAAAGTTATTTTTAAATTTAGCCTCTACGTTAGCCTGCGGTACGTGGCACGTAGTGCAGTTAAAGCGGTCGTCGCTAAGCTTGCCCTCAAGGTCTTTTTTATTCCTTATGCTATAAAGGTGCGATTTAGGGATCGGAGTCGCGCCGACGTCTTTTGCGACTTCGGGCATATGGCAGCTAACGCACATATTATTATCCGCCGTGATAGGAATGAGTCCTTCTAAATCATGAGGGATTAGCGGCGGAGCGTTTTCAAAAGAGCGGTCGTATCTTTTTGATTCGCCCGCGGCCGGTTTGGTCCAGTTGATATCGGCTAGTTTTATATCGTCTTCGTCGATGACGTCGTTAGCGGCGCGCAAGATATTTAAGTCTTTGGCGTCCTTACCGTCTTTTAGCTTTACTTTTTCTTTTTTATCGGAGTTGGTTTTTATCTGCTCCGTTTTTTGAGTTTGCGCGGAGCTAGATGATTTTTGCTCTTCTTTAGCTTCGGCACAGCCCGAAAATATGAGGACGGCGCATGCCAATCCCGCCAAAATTCTCGCCTTCATTGATTTTTCTCCTTTAAATTTCTAATGTTAAATTTTAAAGCATCGTCGCCGCAAACGTCGATACAGCGTCCGCAGCTAATGCACTCGCTAGATTTTATAAATCCGCTTTGCTTTCCGATAATGCCTAGCACTTGATTTTCCGGGCAAATAAGCTTGCATTTCATGCAGTTGGTGCAATTGCTCGCGTTATGTTCTATGCGTAAAAGCGAAAATTTGCCGACGACCGCGTAAAAAGCGCCCAGAGGGCAGAGCTTTGAACAAACGAGTCTATCGCCCAAAAATGCGTCTATCGCAAACAACCCAAACGCAACGAATAGCCAAAGCGCACCGCCGTAGATAATGCCGCGCTGCACGATACCTATGTAACTAACGCCCTCAAATGCCGGCGCGCCCGTAACTAACGATAAAAAAAGCGTAAACGCGAGGATATAATATCTCGCGTCTCTCGTAAAATTTACGAATTTTTTATCTTTGTCGTAGCCCAGCTTTACCCTAAACCAGCGTGCCGTTTCGGTGATGATATTTACGGGGCAAATCCAGCTACAAAAGGCTCTAGGGGCGATAAAAGCGTAAAAAGCTAGTATTATCCCCGCTCCTAAAACGGCGGTAGAGCCGATAGAAAAACCCGCTAAAAATAGCTGCAAAACAGCAAACGGATCGCTAAGCGGAACGACTCCGAATAGCAAAGACGAGCTGAGATTGCCTTGTAAAATTTTAATTCCGTAGTAGTTGCTCGCAAAAAACAGCCCTAGGATCAAAATTTGACTTATCCTTCTTAAAATCAAATATTTCATAGCAAATCTCCGCCGTTTAGATAGTCGTTTAGCTTTTTATCATCGCCTTTAAAATCTTTCGGCGTTACGTCTTTTAGCTTTTTGTCTTGCCCTTCGATCCAGCCTTCGACGTATTGCTCATTGCTAGATCCTAGCCCTATTTCGCGCGGAAGTACGAAAATAGAAGCCTTGGGCGTCACGCAAACTTGCTCGCACATACCGCAGCCGGTGCAGTAGTCAGCATCTACGACTGGTTTAAAAAACGCATGCTTTTGCGTTCGCTCGTTGCGAACGTATTCAAGCTTTAACGCCTTATCTATCAAAGGGCAAGCGCGGTAGCAAGCGTCGCAGCGAAGTCCTTCGTAAGCGATGCAAAAATTAGGATCTAGCACCGCTATACCCATTTTAGACTTATTTATATTTAGTTTGCCGTTATCTTCGCTAACTAGCTTCACGTCTAGCGCGCCCGTCGGACAAGCGACGGTGCACGGGATATCCGGACACATATAGCAAGGGATATTTCGCGGAGTATAAAACGGAGTGCCGTAAGGCAATCCGTCGTCTAAATCCGCAAGCTTAAGCGTATCCCAAGGACAGGCTTCTACGCAAAGCCCGCAGCGTATGCACTCGCTAAGGAAATTTTTCTCCTTTAAAGCACCCGGCGGCCTGATGAGTAGAGTTTGGGCTTTAGCCGTCGTTTGCGTACTCCAGATAAAGCCGCCCGCGAGAACCAAACTAATCGCTTTTAACCCAAATTTTAAAGCCTCTCTTCTATTTTGCATTATTAAGCCTTGTAAATTTTAACCGCGCATTTTTTATAGTCGGTCTCTTTTGAGATCGGGCAAGTCGCATCTAAGCAGACTTTGTTGATATATACGTTTTCATCGAAAAACGGCACGTACACTAGGCCCGAAGGAGTTTTGTTTCGTCCGCGCAGATCGATTCTTGCTTTTACCTTACCGCGGCGAGACTCGACCCAAACTACGTCGTTATGTTGTAAATTTAGCTTAGTCGCGTCATGCTCGCTCATATAGCAAAGAGCCTCGGGAACGGCGCGGTAAAGCTCAGGAACGCGCATAGTCATAGTGCCTGTGTGCCAGTGCTCCAAAACGCGGCCCGTGCATAGCCAGTAAGGATACGTAGTATCAGGCATCTCGCAAGGATCCATATAAGGACGGAAGAAAATTTTGGCTTTATTAGCGATAGAAAATTTCTCGTCTCCGCTAGTTACTTTGGTCAAATCGCCTTTTTGCAACTTGGCTTTTTTATTGCCGTAGAATGCAAACTGCTTGCCATCCTCGGCAAATTTCTTCGCGTACGGATCGTATTTGGCGTTAAATCTCCACTGAGTTTCTTTACCGTCTACGACAGGCCATCTTAGGCCGCGCACTTTGTGATATGTATCAAAGTCGGCTAGATCGTGTCCGTGACCCGAGCCAAATTTGCGGTAGTCTTCCCAAAGATATTTTTGAACAAAAAATCCATAGCCCTCAAACACTTTGCCGTCTGAGCCGACTACTTTTCTGCTGTCGCCAAAAACTTCAGAGTTATCAAAATCTTCCATTATCGCGTCTTTTGCAGGATAACTCTTAGCCTCTTCGTTTGCAAAAAGCACGTCAAATAGCGTATCTTCTTCGCTATAACCCATGGCTTTTGCCTCGTCTAGCACGCTTGGGAGCGTTAGCTTATCGTCCACTTTTTGTTCGCCCCAGACCTCTTTTAGCTTAAAGCGCTTAGCAAATTCCAGCATTTGCCACGTGTCGCTCATCGCTTCGCCTACAGGAAGCACTTGCTGACGCCAGTGCTGCGTTCGGCGCTCGGCATTACCGTACGCACCCCATTTTTCGTAAATCATCGCAGTAGGCAAGATTAGATCGGCAACCTTAGCCGAGATGCCCGGATACGGGTCTGAGACGATGATAAAGTTATCCATCTCGCGAGCGGCTTTGATCCAGTGGTTTGCGTTTGCGGTATTTTGCCACGGGTTATTTACCTGCACCCACGCCCATTTCATCTTTCCATCTTCCATGTCGCGCATCATTTTTACGTAGTGAGAGGCGACTTTCGGATTTAGCGTGTTTTTAGGAAGTTTCCAAATTTTCTCGCTTATTTCGCGGTGTTCGGCGTTATCTACGACCATATCCGCAGGCAAGCGGTGGACGAAAGTACCGACCTCGCGTGCCGTTCCGCATGCGCTTGGTTGTCCAGTTAGAGAGAAAGCACCCTCGCCCGGTTTTGCTTGTTTACCAAGTAGCATATGCACCATATAGGCTTGCTCGTTTACCCAAGTGCCGCGTTGGTGCTGGTTAAAGCCCATCGTCCAAAAGCTAACTACTTTTCTACCTTTTTCGATGTACCAGTCGGCTAGTTGCTTTAGTTTTTTCTTAAATTCTTCCAAATCCTCGTTCGGATCGCCTTTTATTAGCGGAGCAGAGAAATCAAGCGTATAGGGCTTAAGCGCTTCTTTAAATTCCTCAAACGTGATTTGCCAGTGCTTGCCCGCAGTAGCCGTATTTTTATTTTCCATCACGTCGCCCTCTTTATAGCCTAGATAGCCCAGAGTCACGCCTTCGTTTTTGCTTAGTTTCTTATGAAGCTCCGTCTCTACGACGTCTTTTTCGTTTGAGTAGTTAGGATGATTTGGATTATTTCTAAGCCCGTAGCCGATATCGGCAGGTCCCGTCGCAAATACGCAGTGGCTATTTACGTAGTCCCAGTCGATGGCTTCGGGATGATTATAAACGATCTCGTGAGCGATGTAGTTCCAGATAGCGACATCGCTTGAAGGAGCGAAAATAATCTCGGAATCGGCGATATTTGACGTTCTAGTCGAATACGTGCTTAAATTTACTACCTTTACGCGCTCTGGATTGCTTAGCTTTTTATCGCTTACGCGCGCCCAAAGTATCGGGTGCATCTCGGCCATATTAGCGCCCCAAGCCACGATAGTATCAGTTAGCTCTATGTCGTCGTAGCAGCCCGCAGGCTCGTCGATACCGAAAGTCTGCATAAATCCCGTAACCGCGCTAGCCATACAGTGGCGAGCATTCGGGTCTATGGAGTTGCTTCTGATGCCGGCTTTCCATAGTTTGACGGCTGCGTAACCCTCTAAAATAGTGTATTGACCCGAGCCGAAAACGCAGGCTGAATGCACGCCGTTTTTCTTCATGGTCTCTTTATATTTTTCCGCCATGATATCAAAGGCTTTTTCCCAGCTAATAGGCTTAAATTTGCCTTTTTTATCAAATTCGCCCTTTTCGTTCACGCGTAAAAGCGGCTGAGTGATACGGTCCGCGCCGTACATGATCTTGGCGTTAAAGTAGCCTTTGATGCAGTTTAGGCCGCGGTTTACCGGCGCTTCAGGGTCGCCCTTGACGGCTACGATTTTGCCTTCTTTGGTTGCGATCATTACGCCGCAGCCCGTTCCGCAAAACCTACATGCAGCCTTATCCCAGCGCCAGCCCTTTTCAGCTGTGTTTTGCGCAGCTGCCATAGAACTAGGCAGCGCTATACCGGCACTCGCGCAAGCAGCCGAAGCGGCGGCGCTTTTTATAAAATCTCGTCGATCCATTTTATCTCCTCGTTTATTTTTTAAGATAGTTCTTAAAAATCACAGCGATATTAGCTGTTAAAAGCTGAATTTGGGTTGATGAAAATTAATTAACTTTTTTGCAATATTTGTTATTTAAATTGAGACAAAAAATATCTTTATTATCCTTATTTTAGGGCTAGGAACTGATTCAAACGCGAAAATATATTTTTCTATACGACTAAATTTAAAGACACGTTTTGATAACCGAACGCATAAATTTTTAGGTCGTGTCGACAAATATATAAAAAAAATGAGTAAAATAGTAACATAGTATCATAAAAAATTTTGATTTTTGAAAAAATTTATGACACGGAACGATGTTTTATAAATTTGCAAATAATTAAACGCCCTACTTGAGCTAAATTTAGGTTAGAAACGAAAATCATAAATTTTCAAGACGAAGTCACACGAAAATCTCATAAATTTAGCGCCACTTCGTATTTAATGATCATTAAGCACGACCGATATATCAAATCTATCTTTAACGATTTTTAAAGTAAATACGATATATAATCTCATTTTTATTTTAAAATCAAGGGAGAATAATGAGACTTAGTATTTTTGCTTCAGTCGCCATTTTAGCTACTTTTGCCGTTGCAGATGCAAAGACCGAGGGCTACTCAGTGATGCTTCCAAGCGTAGAAGTCGAAGGCATTTCCGAGCAAGATAACCTAAAGGGCTACGTCGCCTACGATAGCGCGGAAGTAAACAGAAACGGACTTAGCAACAAGCAAACGCCTCAAACTATCGAAACTATCGATATCCAAAAAAATCGCAACTACGGCACGAACGATCTTTCTAGCATCCTCGAAGGAAACGCGGGCATAGACGCGGGCTACGATATGCGCGGCGAGAGTATAAAAATAAGAGGCTTTAGCGTAGACGGTGGAGACATATATAGAGACGGCGTGAGAGACTCGGGTCAAATCAGGCGCAGTACCGCAAACGTCGAGCGCGTCGAGATTTTAAAAGGACCAGCTTCTATCCTATACGGCAGGAGCGACGGCGGTGCAGTCGTAAATTTAGTAAGCAAAAAGGCAAATTTTACCCCTGTTTATAAGGTCTCGGGTAGATACGGCAGCTGGAGTAGATGGGGGCTTGGCGCAGACGTAAACCACGCGGTAAATAATCAACTGGCCGTACGCCTAACTACCGACGGCGAGCGTGGTAAATCGTGGCGCGAAGGCATAAAATATAAAAATTTTATGATAAGCCCTAGCGTCATCGTAACCAACCAAGGCGGCGACGTAAGCTTTGAGGCGCAGTATACGTACGACAACGCCTGGAGAGTACCCGATAGAACTCCAACCAAAGCCGTCTACGATAAGCTAGGTATCGACTACAAAAAGGGCTTTTCTCACGAGGGCGACTTCGTGGAGGATAGGCTGCATTTTTTGCGCACGGAGTTAAATGCCGAGCTAGCTAAAGAGCTAAATTTAAAATGGGTTTTCGGATACAGAAAGGCTAGCCAAAATTTCGATCACTTTTTTGCGGGCAGTATCGTTAGCGGCAATAGACTAAGGCAAAACTACGCAAAGCAAGAGACGGATAACGAAACTATCTCAAACGCCTTTACGCTCACCAAGGAGCTAAATTTCGAGAGATTTAAGCACAATATCGCAGTCGGCTACGATAACAGCATCGAAACTCGCCATCCAAGGCTTTGGTATAGCAGAACTCATACGCAAGATATAGACCCGTACGCATCTAGGGGCAGTTGGGCGTCAAACAGGAACGTCCCGTTTACGACTGATAACAAACACCGCGCGATCAATCACGGCGTGTTTTTCGAGGATCTAATAAGCCTTGACGACACGTATAGGTTGATGCTCGGCGGTAGATTTGATTTTTACAAATTTAAAACCAGAAACATAAGAGGCCAAACAAACAGCTACACGGGCGACTCATTTAGCCCTAGAGTCGGCTTTTTATGGGACTTTGCGGCCGATCACACCGCTTACGTCTCGTATTCGCAGAGCTTTGCACCCTACGGCGGCAGAGGCAACATCGGCATCAGCACCGAAGATACGTCAAAGCTTGATCTAAAACCGCAAAATAATGTCCAGTACGAAATTGGACTAAAAAGCACTTGGGCGGATAATAAATTTAGCTCAAATATCGCGGTGTTTCAGATCGAACACAAAAATATCCGCTATCAGCCAGACCCTACAAACGATCCGTATACTTGGGCGGTTCGCGGTAAGGAGCGTAGCCGCGGTATCGAGCTAAACGTGCTAGGACAAATTTACGAGAATTTATACCTGCGCAGCTCGCTTGGATACACGAACGCTAAGGTTACTAAAGACAACTCAAACCCGCTAAACGAAGGACTTAATCTAAATGAAACCACGCGATGGCAGGGCAACGTCTTTTTACGCTACGTAAACGCCGACAAATGGTACGTAGAAAGCGGCGTTACCGGCTACTCCAAACGCTACTCCTACTCTACTAGCGGCGGTAGAATCCAAGAACAGCACTTGCCTGGCTTTGCCAGAGTGGACGTGAGTGCGGGATATAGCTTCACTGAGCATGCGCAAATGACGCTAGCGATAAACAATCTCTTTGATAAAAAATACTGGCGCTCAAGCTCGAGGCTAGGCGACGAGAGATCGTTTATGGTGAATTTTCACTATAATTTTTAATTAAATTTAAGTAGGCTCGTCGCGCGGTTAAATTTACGCGCGCGGCCCGCAAACTAGCATTTATCTCTCGCCTTTTTACGATTCTTAATATTAAGCTAAATTTAGATACATTTAAATTTTTAGGAGGATAAATGAAAGCTAAATTTTCTATCATAGCCACTGTTTTGGCGCTAGTTGGATGCGGCGATAACAACATAGATACCGTGAAAAACTACACTCTGCCGCAGAAAAAATCAATGACGATAGGAGCAGCTGTAGACGGGTATGAAGGCTGCAAAAGCGTTAAGTGGGAGGATGTCAGCGCAAAGGATTTAAAAGCGGTCAAAGTAACCTGCGAGGTCTCGGACGCTATCCTTAAAGCCCAGTTTGACAACCAAAACGCCAGATACGAGGAGGCCGTGCAAAAAGCCAAAGACGAGGCGCAAAAAAACGTAGACAAGGCGCTAGAGCGGATAATGAAAACCTATAACGACCTAAAAACCGAGACCAGCGTCGATGCTAGCAAAGAAGAGCTGCTTGCATTAGCAAATAAATTTTGTAAATACGATGAGGAAAAAGAAAAGAAACGCACCTTCGGCGCGCCGGTAACCTGCGATAACGACGCTCTAGCTAGCGAGCTTTTGGATAAACATAAGCTAAACGGAAGATCTCTTATATTTGCTACTTTCGTAAATCAGTTTCAGTGGGTTGCGCTTGACTCGCAGCGTCTGCCAAAGCCTATATTTTTCGGCGATATGCCAAAGAAAATCAGCTCGCGTTCGTATGAGATTAAATTTATCATAAACACAGATAAAACCGTCGATGTAGATCGTAAAGCTGCGATGATAGAAGACGGGGAGCGCAGGGATATTAGCGGCAGCGTGCTTAGCAAATTTTACGACAGATAGGGTTTGGCCGCTTGCGTTATTAGACGCCTGCGGCGAGCATTTTGGAGTTACGTCTTTAAGGATCGCCGCATCTTCTTAACGCCCGTAAAGTTGCGTAAGATTTACCGAGCATGAAGGCTTTTTGCAGGTAAATTCGAGTGATTTAACTTTGGTCTTTTTGTGCTTTAAAATCGCGTTTAAATTTAGATTTAGCGCAAATTTTATCCGCACTAGTTTATCTAAATTTAGGCGATTTAAAACGTAAGCGTGAGCCTTTATTTGCTTTATCAATCACTCCAAAGCTTGGCTTAGCGCCTAAATTTATGAGACAGGCTTACCAGACTCGCGTTTAAATTTGCAAGCCTTTTACCGACGGTGATTTAGTTTTTGCGATACTTGTGCGGTTAAATTTATGCCCAAATCTAGCCCGAATTCGACTTTTATTAGACCAGCAAAATACTTCATATAAACCTTGCTAAATAAGCGTAAATTTACGCCTGCAGCGTCAAAACAAAAGATACGCCGCTCTCATTTTGTTTTTGTATTTTGCGCTAATTTACCGCTTTTGCGAACTAGGCGAGCTTAGCTAGCTAGTTTTTAAAATTCACGTAAATTTAAAACCCTCAAATTTACTCTAGCGACTTTTTGCATTTATTTTTTGGATTTATACGCGCCGACGTTTTAGTTTGTTTTTTACGCCGCGCTTTCAAAATTTGACGACTACTTCAAAACCGGCAACAAACACGACCCAAATTTAGTTGCTATGTCCAAGTAAAATCCAAGCGTAGCCGAAAAATTTAGCCGCGAGCATAAAGGCTCAAAGAGCGGCATCCAAAGTAAATTTAACAAGCTTAAAAATGAAGACTCGGCGATACGGTTTTACATTTTGCAAATCGAGTTTTACGGGTAAGCATAAAATTTAATGCGAAAATATAAAGTTTAAAAACAGCGACCGCTCAGGGTGCTCGCCTACAGGCCAAGCGTAAAAAGCGTAAAAATCGATGGAGAGTAAACTCTCAATTGACCGAGTTTAATTTATAAAACAAGAAAAAGAGGCGGACGAGAGGCAAAGCCAAGCGCCCGCGTAAATTTAGAAGCGTTGTCCGATAGTAAATTCAAACGTGCTCGTATCGTCGCCGTCTTGCTTTTTGAGCGGTTTAGCAAAGATTAGCTGAAGCGGCCCCATAGGCGTTACCCACTCGATACCAGCGCCCGCGCTATATCTGCTTATACGATCACGCCGTAGTCAAAGAACAGCACGCCGCGCATCTTTACGCGCTCTATTAGCGGGAAACTAAGCTCGGCCGAGCTATTAAACGACATATCGCCGCCTGTCTCATACCAGCTGCCGCTAGAGACTTTTACTTTAGGAGAGACGGTTCTACTCTCAAATCCGCGTAGATTTCTGATGCCGCCTAGATATAGTCTCTCGTTGATAGGCACCCAGCCGCGATCCCAAATTTTACCGAAGCTTGATTTAAACCTGAAAATAAGGTCGTAGTCCACCCACTCTCTAATACCCTGATACCAGTTAAAATTCGTTCTGCTCTTTAAAAATTTCTCGTCGCCGCCCACGCCCGCAAACTCTAGGCTGGTGCTTGCGATGATACCGGTGCGAGGCAGGTAATAATCATCCGTGCTGTTATAAGTAATAGACGGGATGAGCGAGCTTTTTAGGCTCTTGCCGTCTTTGTAGCCGACGGTTTTTAACACGTCGCTAAGTCCGCTGATACGGCTTTGTTCGATGATATAGCCCAAAGACGCGCTTAAATTTCTGGTTAGTTTTCTACCCACTACGACGTTTAAGCCGTATGATTTCTCGTCGTAGCTGTTCCAGTTATAGTCGTTAGCGTATAGCGTGCCGCCAAGGCTATATTCGCTATCAAAAAGGCGCGGGTTGGTTAAACCTATCTGGCCTGAGAGCTCGTTATCGCTTCTATCGACGCTTACGACGCCTTTCATACCGCTACCGAACACGTTCGTATCCGACAAACTTGCGTTAAGCAACAAACCGTCCGAGCTGCCGTAGCCGATACCGCCGCTAATAGAGCCGGTGGAGGCCTCTTTTACTTTTACGAGTAGATCGACTTGATTTGCCCCGACGCGTTGCTCCTCGATCTCGACATCATCAAAGTAGCTCGTTCGCTTTAGCGCGTCTTTACTATCTTGCAGATCGGTTCTGCTATATAAATTTCCCTCCGTGAGGTATAGCTCTCGTCTAACTACTCTATCTACGGTTCTATCGTTGCCTGAAATTTGCACGTTTCTTATATATACTTTTTCATCCGGCACGACCTCGTAGACGATACTTACGGTCTTATCCTCGACGTTTTTCTCGGTTTTTGGATTTATCCTTACGAATGCATATCCCTTATCCGCCACGATGTCGTCGAGCTTTTTCATATCTTGTCTTAGACGAGCGGAGTTCATCACGTCGCCGCTCTCTAGCCTAAAGTCTTTTAAAATTTTCTCTTTATCAAGCTCTAAAAACTCAGGCGCTTCGATATCTACGCTAGATACCCTATACTGTTCGCCCTCGGTCACGTAGTAGGTGAGATCTGCAGTGTAGTTATCCATATAGGCGTTTAGATACGGGTTTGAGACGGTGGCGTCTAGGTAGCCTTTTTGGTAGTATTTGTCTTGAATTCTCGCAGGATCGTTTGGTAGCTCAAAAAGTTTAACCTTACCGTCGTTTCTACCCCACATCCAGCCCATAAATTCGCGCTCTTTATTCGCTACCACAGGCTCCACATCGTCATAATCAAAAAGCTTTGCGCCGACTAAATTTACGTTTTCTATTATGATATTTTCGCCGCGGTTTATGTTCATCGTAACAAAAAGGCTGCTTTCATTGCCCGCTACCGGCTCTTTGGTTACGTCTACGATAGTGTCGAAGTATCCTTTTGACTCATAATACTGCCTGATGCGCTCTTTTGCGCGCTCAATGGCTAGCTCGTCGTACATATTGCCTTGTTTGATATTGATTAGCCCGTCGATAGCGGTTTTGTCGTTAGTCACTACGCCCTTGATATCGATACGAGCGATGCTGGGCTTTTCTTTTACCGTTACGGTCACATCGCCGCCCTCGTTTTCGATATAGATATCGTCGAAGTAGCCCTGCCTAAAGAGCTTTGCGATCGCCCTATCCGTACTATCGCCGCTTAGCTCGTCGCCGACTTTTAGCCCCATTATCTCCTTTGCCGTTTCGGGAGACAGATGCACAAGACCTTTAAAATTTATGGAAGTTATCTGCTGGGCATTTGCCAAAACGGCACCCAGAAGTAGTAGAAAAACGCTTTTTTTCATTTATTTAACCTAAAAGTGATGATAAGGCTGTATAATAGCACATTTTATTTTTAAACAATATAAATTTAAAAGGCGAATTTATGAAAATCGGTATCGTAGGCCTAGGACTCATCGGCGGCTCGCTAGGTCTTAGCCTAAAAAACGAAAAACTAATCAGCTGCGTTAGCGGCATGGATCTAAACAAAGAGCACGAAAAACAGGCGATCAAGCTTGGTCTCGTGCATGAAATTTTAACCCTTGAGCAGATGAAGCAAAAGTGCGACATGATATTTCTAGCCATCCCCGTAGAAGCCATCATCAAAATCGTTAAAGAATTTGAAGGTATCGGCGAAAACACGACTATCGTCGATCTTGGTAGCACCAAGCAAAAAATAATCGAAGCCGTGCCCGAGAGCATCAGACAAAATTTCATCCCCGCTCACCCGATGGCGGGCACGGAGTACTCCGGTCCGACCGCCGCATTTTCTGGACTTTTTAAAGACGCAGTCGTAGCTATCTGCGACTTTAAAGAAAGCGGCGAGATGCACGTCAAGCGCTCGGTAGAACTCTTTTCGCACCTAGGCATGAAGATTATCTTCATGAGCGCGGCCGAGCACGACCATCACGCCAGCGTCATCTCCCACCTGCCGCACGCTATCAGCTTTTCGCTAGCTAGCAGCGTGCTAAAAAAGGAAAACAAAAAAAATATCATCGCGCTAAGCGGCACGGGATTTAACGGCATGATCAGGATCGCCAAAAGCTCGCCCGTGATGTGGACTGATATCTTTAAGCAAAACAAGCAAAATTTGATAAATTCAATAGACCTTTTCAAAAAAGAACTTGACGAATGCGAAAATTTAATCAAAAACGAGAAGTGGAACGAGCTGCGAGAATGGATGAGCGAAGCTAGAAAAATACGCGAAATTTTATAAATTCGAGGGTAAATTTACCTTAAATTTATCGCTTT
>CAUQJU010000004.1:0-17557 GCA_963518005.1 uncultured Campylobacter sp. | reverse complement strand
TTTGAGGCTTCTTAAAAAAATTATCGTTTAAAATTTTTGGATTTGCATAGAGGATTTGGCTATAACTTAGGCATAAAGCAAATAACAAAAATATTTTTTTCATTTGATTTCCTTAAGAAATAATATTTCAAATTTAACCCTCTTTTACTCCAAAGCCTGCGCGAGATCGGCGATGAGGTCGTCTGCGTTTTCTAGGCCGACGCTGATTCTGATTAGCTCCTTTGTTATGCCTGCCTTTATTAGCTCTTCGCTCGAGAGCTGCTGATGCGTAGTTGAGGCCGGGTGCGTGATTAGAGACTTTGAGTAGCCGATATTTACGACGATTTTAAAGAGTTTTACCTTTCCGAGCATCTTTACGGCGCGTTCATAGCTATCGGTTTCAAAGCACATTAGCCCGCTAGCCATACCGTCTTTAAAATATTTTTGCGCCTTTTCGTGCTCCGAGTCGCTTTTTAGCGTCGGATAGGTTACGCGTTTTACGTATTTGTGCGAGTTTAAAAACTCGGCGATTTTGCGCGCATTTTGCGAGTGCCTCTCGATACGAACGCTTAACGTCTCAAGCCCCTGGATGAGCTGCCATGAGTTAAAAGGCGAGATCGTAGCGCCTATATCGCGCACTAAAGCCACTCTCATGCGCAGCGTGTAGATATCGAATTTATCCGCCATCTGAGCGTAAACTAGCCCGTGATAGCTCTCGTCGGGCTCGTTAAAATGCGCGTATCTGGCGTTACCGACTAACTTAGCGTTTAAATTTTTGCTAGCTACGACTGCGCCCGCTAGGCTTAGGCCTTGGCCGCAGATATATTTGCTAGCGCTATGTACGACGACGTCGAGGCCGTTATTGATCGGCTGGACAATATTCGGCGTAGGCACGGTGTTTTCTGCGATTGTTACGACGCCGTGCTTGTCTGCTATCTCGACGATTTTTTTAAAATTTGGGATTGCGATTTGCGGATTTGATAGCGTCTCGAAAAATATCGCGCGAGTTTTGTCGTCTATCAAATTTTCAAGATCGTCCGCCGTGTCGCTGTCAAACACCCGCGCCTCGATGCCAAAACGCTTAAGCGTATGCATGAAAAGAACCATCGTGCCGCCGTAAATTTTCTTTGCCACGACGATGTTATCGCCGACTGCGGATAAATTTGCGATCGAGTAAAAAATCGCCGACTGACCGCTAGCCGTCACGATAGAGGCCGAGCCCTCCTCGAGCGCTGCTATACGGCTCTCTAGTACGTCCGTAGTGGGGTTGCCTAGCCTCGTGTATATGTGGCCCGGAGCTTCTAGCTGAAATCTCGCCGCAGCCGCCTCGGCGCTGCCGAAATCATAAGCCGTAGTCTGATAAATCGGCACCGCCATGGCGCCAGGACCTGCCTTGGTGTCGTAGCCGTAGTGCGTAGCGATCGTCTCTTTTTGCATTTTTTCTCCTTGTAAAATTTGCGCGCATTATAACCGCTAAAAGTTTAAATTGGTATAATTGGGCTTTTGAAAGGAAAAAATGGCTGAACAAAACGACAAATTTAAGCGCGTAAAATACCTGCGCGGCCTGGAAAAATTCGCAAAAGCAGCGATTAGCGCGCTAAAAAGAGAGGATTTTGACGAGGACGAATTTCGCGCTAGGGTCGGCAAAAACGCCGAAATTTTACGCAAGATCGAGCCGGTTTTTTTAGATAACGCCTACTCGAAATCTCTTGAAAATTTCGTAAATTTAGTCGTAAAGGGCGGCGAGAGGGCCGAGCTAATATCCTGCGCCAACGCGCTAGAAAAGCTAAAAAATCAAAAAACCTATAAAAAAGAAAAACATAGAAAAAAATATAAGGACGAAGAGTGAAATGCGTGATATTTGACATGGACGGCACGCTCATAGATAGCGCAAGAGCGATCTGCGAGACGGTAAACGAAGTGCGGCGAGAGCTGGGGCTTGATGGCGATCTAGCGGCGGAGTTTATCGTAAAGGCCATAAACGAGCCGGGGCGAAATTTGGGGCTTGACTTTTACGGTATAGATAAGCCTGATATGAAGCTGCGGGATAACTTTGAAGCTAAATTTAAGAAAAACTACCGCTTTGAGGCTAAATTTAAGAAAAACTACCGCGAATACGCCGCGGCATACGAGGGCGTCGATGGACTGCTAGCCGGGCTAAAAGAGGCCGGGCATTTCGTCGCTCTAGCTAGCAATGCGCCGCGATATACTTTGGATGAGATTTTGCAAAGAAGCGGGATATTTAAATTTTTCGATCTCATCGTCGGAGCGGACGAAAACATACCTCAAAAACCAGATCCGGCGATGTTAAATTTGATACTAAAATCAGGCGAATTTGATAAAGCGATATTTGTCGGAGATAGCAAAAAGGACGAGCTTGCCGCACGTAATGCGGGTATAAGATATCTAAACGTTTGTTGGGGTTTTGGTAGCAAAAGTCCAAGCTGCGACAATGTCTTTACGGTGGCGCAAGCAGCCCTATATATCGAGAAGTTGTAAAAATTTAGCACATTATTTTACGAGAAATAATGCGTATTTTAAGTTTTAAGAAAGGTTTTAAAATTTATGGATTATGATATATTTTCTCAAAGTCCGAGAGAAAAATTTTTTGATATTTTATTTAACGCGAACAAAAATTTAGTCGAAAACGAGATTGAAAAGACCTTTGAAAAATTTATCGCGATGAGTGAATTTTGCGAAAAAAGCGGCTTTGACGAAACGGCGCAAAATTCGTTTATTTCTCAAAATCAGACGCTTATAAACGAGCGGCTAAACGACATTTATATCGGGCTTAGTGGGGATATTTTAAGTCAAAATGAGTAAAATAGCCGTTATATTTTCGTTGTTTTTATCGCTGGCTTTCGGCGCGGTAAATTTCGAGGAAGAGCATCTTTTTGAGCTTAAAAAAGACGAGTGGGCGCGGGTTTTCGTAACCAAAAAGGGCACGGACGAGCGAGAGAGCTTTGACTTTCGCTGGACGCTTTTTGATAACACGAACATCATCGTGCATTCGCGATACCGAAACTATCCTCGCCAGCTTGTTATGTCGCTAAGACGCGGCCTTGAGACCTATAAGCAGACTTTGATACCAGATCTCAAATATCCGCCTAGCGACCGCGTCGCGCTATATCTGGTTTTTGAGGATTTTAAGCAAGGCGTCGCGAAATTTCGCGTGCTGATAAACGACGACGAACAGTGCGTGGACGTGGAGTTTTTGGATCCGCCAAAAAAGCAGAGCGGCGCTCAAAATAGCGCGCAAAACGCCAAGTAAAAGCAAAATTTAAGTGAGCATAAATGGAAAAAATCGATCTGATAATGAAAAATTTTATCGCAGAGCTTGGTTATGAGCCTGCAAATGCGATGTTTGCTCGGATAAATTCGGGTAAAAAGCTGCGCTCTAAGCTGCTTTTAAAAATAGCGGGCGAGAGCGAGAAGAGTCTTAAAATTTGCGCAATTACCGAGCTTATTCACCTAGCTAGCTTGCTTCACGACGACGTGATAGATGACGCGGACACTAGGCGCGGAAGCCCGAGTATAAACGCGAGCTTTGGCACCAAAAACGCCGTGATGCTGGGCGATATCCTCTACTCGAAGGGCTTTTACGAGCTGTCGAAATTTCCGCACGAGATCGCGGGCGAGATATCGGGCGCGGTCAGCAAGCTAAGCGTGGGCGAGATGATGGACGTGGACCTCTCGGCTAAATTTAACGACGATAAGTCTGCATACGAAACGATGATCTACTATAAAACCGCCGTTTTGATCGAGGCTGCGGCTGCGGTCGGAGCGATGCTAGCAGGACTTGACGCGCGTAATTTTAAAATTTACGGTAAAAATTTAGGCCTAGCCTTTCAGATAATCGACGACATCCTAGACGTCACGCAAGATGCCGCGACGCTTGGAAAGCCCAATTTTAGCGACTTTAAAGAGGGCAAAACGACGCTGCCTTACATTTATCTTTACGAAAGCTTAAACGAATCAGGCAAAGAGAAGCTAAAAAGCCTGTTTAAAAAAGATCTGAGCGAGGCCGAGCGAGGCTGGGTGAGGGCGAAGATGAACGAAACGGGCGCGATTTTAAAAAGCATAGAAGCGGCTAAAAATTTAGGCGAGCAGGCGATAAAATCGGTAGAAAAATTTAACGTAGACGGCCTAGAAAGTATCGTAAAATCAATGATAGATAGGGAATTTTGATGCATTACGCAAGCGTGAGCTTTACGCATAAAAATACCGATATATCCGTGCGCGAAAAGCTCTCTTTTTCTAACATCGAGCGCAAAAACGAAATTTTACGCCTCATTAGCTCCAGCCAAAACATCAACGAGTGCATGGTGCTAAGCACCTGCAACCGCGTCGAGATCATCGCTAGCGTAAAGACGGTCGAAGGCGCTAGCAAGCACATCATCGCCTGCATGTCGCTCATCTGCGGCATCCCTTTTGAGGAGTTGCAAAGCAGAGCCGACGTCTACGAGGATAACGGCGCCGTGCACCATCTCTTTGCCGTAGCTAGCTCGCTAGATAGTCTTGTTATCGGCGAAACGCAGATCGCGGGGCAGCTAAAAGAGGCATATAAATTTGCTCGCGCTAACGGTAAATGCGGCGCAAAGCTAGGCAGGGCGATGGAGTTTGCCTTTAAGTGTGCGGCGGAGGTACGAAACAAAACCGAAATCTCCAAAAATCCGATTTCCGTTTCAAGCGTCGCGGTGGCGAAGGCAAAGGAAATTTTTGGCACGCTAAACGGCATGGTTGCCGTGATAGTAGGCGCTGGCGAGATGGCGGAGCTAGCCGCAAAGCATCTAATCGCAAGCGGCGCGAGAACGATAATCATCAGCCGAAACAAAGAGCGCGCTAAAAATTTAGCTCTGACGCTGGGGGATAATAACGAATACGACTCGCTTTCAAACGTAGCGCAGTACATAAATAAATATCAAATAATATTTTCCGCGACCGCCGCGCCGCATCCGGTTTTGATCGACGCGATGGTAGAGCCAAAGGAGTTTAAGCGCTACTTTTTTGATATAGCCGTGCCGCGCGATATCGCGATCACGCAGAGCGAAAATATCAAAATTTACGCCGTGGACGACTTGCAAGAGATCGTAAATAAAAATCTCGCCCTGCGCGAGGAACAAGCGCAGATCGCATACGGTATCGTCGGGCGAAATACGGCGGCGTTTTTCCAAATGCTGCGCGAACTAGCCGTCACGCCGCTAATAAAAGGCATAAGAGAGCAGGCTAAAGAGTGCGCTCAAAGAGAGCTAGCAAAAGCCCTAAAAAAGGGCTATCTAAAACATAGCGACAAAGAGGAGGCGTATCGCCTCATACATCAGGTTTTTAAGGCGTTTTTACACGCGCCGACGGTAAATTTAAAAAACCTCGCCGGAGCTGCTGGAAGCGAAGCGCAGCTAAGGGCAATCGGGGAAATCTTTAACGTCGCGGAGCAAACGCCGCAAGAAGAAAATAACGAATTTGAATGGGAGAACGAATGAAATTTAGCAAATTTTACGCGCCGACGGCAAAAGAAGCGCCAAAAGACGCAAGTCTGGCAAGCCACAAATTTTTGCTCCGAGCGGGCTACGCCGAGCAGGTTGGCAGCGGACTTTACAACTTTTTGCCGCTTGGCAAACGTGTGCTTGAAAATATAAAAAATATCGTCAAAGAGGAGCTTGACGAAGCGGGCGCGCAGGAGATCTCGATGAGCTTTGTTACCTCCGCCGATCTTTGGCGCGAGAGCGGACGCTTTGACGTCTACGGCAAGGAGCTTTTGCGCTTTAAGGACCGCAAGGAAAACGACTTTGTTTTAAGCCCGACAAACGAAGAGAGCGTGGTCGCGCTCGTGCGAGGCAAAGTAACGTCCTACAAGCAACTGCCGCTAAATTTATATCAGATAAATACAAAATTTAGAGATGAGGCGAGGCCGAGATTTGGGCTACTTAGAGGGCGCGAGTTTTTGATGAAGGACGGATATAGCTTCCACGCAAACGCCGAGGATCTGGACCGCGAATTTGACCTGATGGAAAAAACTTATAGCAAAATTTTCACTCGCCTCGGGTTAAATTTCCGCGCGGTTAGAGCCGATAGCGGCGCGATAGGCGGCAGCGGAAGCAAAGAGTTTATGGTGCTAGCAAATAGCGGCGAGGACGATATCATCGTCTGCGAGAGCTGCGACTACGCCGCAAACATAGAGGCCGCAACCCGCGCAAAACGAACGACGCAGGCCGAAAGACCCGAGGCTGATGCGGCTAAATTTTTTACGCCAAACGCCAAAACCATCAAAGAGGTGGCAGAGTTTTTTAGAGTCGATGAGTTTTACTGCATAAAAGCGGGGATAAAAAAGGCGATTTTAATTGACGCCAAAGGCGAAAAGAGCGAGAAAATCGTGGTATTTTTCGTGAGAGGCGAGGACGAACTACAAGAGGTCAAGGCTCAAAACGCATGCGGGGCGCTCGAGCTAGCGGACGCGACTGAAGCCGAGATCGCGGCGGCCGGGCTTGTGGGCGGATTTTGCGGGCCGGTCGGGCTAAAAGGCGTGGAGTTTTATATAGATAATGAGCTTCGCGGCGAGTCGCAGATGATCTGCGGCGCAAACGAGCGGGATTATCACTTTGTAGGCGTTAGCGTGAGTAGCTTTAACTCTGAGCGCTTTAAAGACCTAACCGCGGTCAAAGCCGGCGATAAGTGCCCTTGCTGCGGCGGAAATTTAAGCGTTAGTAAAGGTATCGAGGTCGGGCATATATTTAAGCTAGGCACCAAGTACTCTGAGCCGATGGGTGCGACGTTTTTGGATGAAAACGGTAAGGCAAAACCGTTTATCATGGGCTGCTACGGTATCGGCGTTAGCCGTCTGGTCGCCGTCGCCGTCGAGGCTAGCCACGACGAAAAAGGCATAATCTGGAACGAAACCCTAGCTCCGTTTAAATTTGAAATCATCGTCTCAAATTTAAAGGACGAAGAGGGCGTTAAATTTGCACAGGGGATTTACGATGACTTACGCGAGGCAGGCGTTTCGGTGCTACTTGACGATAGAAACGAGCGCTTTGGCGTCAAAATGAGCGAATTTGAGCTGATGGGATTTCCTTATGCCGTGATCGTGGGCAAGGGGCTAGCAGAAGGCACGGTCGAGCTCGTTAAGCGGGGCGGCCTAGTTAAAGAAACGCTCAAATCAAGCGAAATTTTAGCGCGCCTAAAGAGCCTATGATAAAGCATTTTTTTACGCCCTACGTCGTTTTGGAGATCGCGGCGGCGTATTTTTTTATCCACGCGTACGGATTTTTAAATTTAGTCCTGGAGGTCATCGCGACGGCTATTTTGGGGCTATTTTTTATGTTTCGCGTCGGATTTTTTCAGCTAACTAGCAATATCGCGTTTTTTAAGCCCGCAGACGTCTTTAGTAGCGTAGGTATGGCGATCGGAGGCTTTTTCATGTTTATCCCGGGGCTTATCACCGACGTTTTGGGTGCAGCGATCGTAGCGGTCGCGTTTTTTGCAAATTTAAAAAACGGTGGCGAACGGGCGAGAGCGGGCGAATTTTACCGCGAAAAATTTGAAAGCGGACAGGGCAAACCGCGCGATGACGGCGAGATCATCGATGTCGAAGTCGTAGAAGAAAAGAGGCAAATATGGAAAAACTAAAAATCGCAACGAGAAAAAGCGTGCTAGCGATGTGGCAAAGCGAGCATATAAGGGATAAAATTTTATCGCGCTACCCAAATCTTGCAGTCGAGCTAACCGGCATGAAAACCAAAGGCGACGTGATACTCGATACGCCGCTAGCTAAGATCGGCGGCAAGGGGCTTTTTACAAAAGAGCTAGAAGATAGCATGCTAAGCGGCGAAACGCACATCGCCGTGCATAGTCTAAAAGACGTGCCGGTTGTCTTTCCAGATGGACTAGTGCTAGCTGCGATCTGCTCGCGCGAGGACGTGAGGGATGCGATGCTAAGCGAAAAATACGCTAAATTTGAGGATCTGCCAGAAGGCGCGCGCGTGGGCACGACGAGTCTGCGCCGCAAAATGCAACTTTTAGCGATGCGCCACGATCTTGAGATAATATCGCTGCGAGGCAACGTCCAAACTCGCCTGCGTAAGCTAAAAGAGGGCGAATTTGACGCGATCATCCTAGCGATGGCGGGCGTGAACCGCTTAAATTTACGCTCCGAAGTCGCGCATATCGTGCCGTTTGAGCTAGATCAGATGATACCTGCGATGGGGCAGGGTGCGTTAGGCATCGAGGCTAGAGAGGACGCTGAAATTTTAAATTTGATAGAGTTTTTAAAGGATGAAAAAGCCGTCATAGAAACGACCGTGGAGCGCGATTTCGTCGCGATGCTAGAGGGCGGCTGCCAGGTGCCTATCGGCGTAAATGCAAATTTAAACGGCGACAAGATCGAGATACGCGCGGTCGTGGGGCTACCAGACGGTAGCGAGAGCATACGCGAAAATATCGTCGCGCAAAAAAGCAAGTGGAAAAGCGTGGGCGCCGAGCTTGGACGGATATTTATCGGCAATGGTGCAAAAGAGCTGCTAAAACGCGCCGAGGAGATGGCGAATATATGAAAAAAGCGCTTATTTTGGCGCTCTTGGCGTCCGCGCTTTTTGCGCAGGTAGATTTAGAGCTTATTTATTCGCTCTTTACCGATAAAAATTTCGATAAAAACGCCTATTTTAAAGGCGAGATGCGAGATCGCCTAAAAAATAATTTTTACTCGCCCGACAAATTTGACGAAATCAAAGTCGCTAAACTCGGCTACAGCAGCGAATTTAGCGGGATATTTCGCGTTTGGCTCGCTTCTAAAAACGGCGCATCCCTTGATCTATACATTTTTGCTAAAGAAGACGGTATTTATGCGCTTAGATCGCTCGCTCAAACCGGCATCATAGAGGCGATGATAAGGGGCTATGAGACTGCGAGCGAGGCGGAAAAGGCGCAACTTAGAGCAATGGGCGGGGATATAGAAAATTTAAGGCTGATTTTAGCAAGCGATAATGCATTGCTAAAATTCGGACGCGAAAACGAGGCAAAATTTGAAGAGCTGTTTGCGTTATATCAAAAGGACGAAGCGGCGGCAAACGAAGCCGTAAAGCGATTACATCTATCTCATGCGGCGTACGACGGCGGGGTTTTTGAGCTTATTATCGGCGGCGTAACGGATAACGTAGCGGGTTTTATGCGCGTGGAAAACGAATCCGATCTGCCGCAGATGAGTCCGAGCGAGTTTATAATGCTAGAACGGCTCTCTCCAAACTCAAAATGGTATCTTTTTAAGACGACTTAGACCGATATAGGATATCCTGGCCGGCTTGTAGCTTTTTGCTTGCCTTAGCGCTACAAAATTAGCGCCATGCGCTTTCGGTTAGGGGTTGTAAGAGATTAAATTTTTGCTAAGTCGGCGTTAAATTAGTGTATCAGCTAAAACCGATAATTTTTACGATTTTACTAATTTTTCGGCAGTTAAAGTTGTGTTTTTGGCTCAAAATGTTTGCAAATTTAACTCAAACGTGGCCAAAATTTTAGCTTCAAAAACGGCTTGTTCGGATATAAATTATTAAGGAAAAATATGGACTACATCAAGCTTCTAAAAGATAACGGCTTACTGCGCGTCATCGACGAACCCGCAGATATCGATCTAGAAATCGCGCACGCAAGCTACATCGAGGTCAAGCGCGAAAACTCGCAGGCGCTGCTTTTTACAAATCCTATCTGCAAAAAAACCGGGCGCAAATTTGCTCCCGTGCTAGCCAACATCTACGGCTCAAAGCGCGCCTTGGAGCTTATTTTCGGACGAGAGCCGGACGAGATCGCGAGCGAGATCGAGCGGCTTTTAAAACCAAAAAAGCCTAAAAGCTTTGGCGAAAAGCTAAATTTTGCCGCGTATGTGTTTGAGATGAGAAAATTTTTTACCAAACGCCTAAAAACTCGCGGCGAGTGCCAGAAGATCGCGTATTTCGGCGATGCGGTAGATTTAAATTCGCTTCCAGCGCTAAAAACATGGCCGCTTGACGGCGGCGCCTTTATCACGATGGGACAGGTCTATACGCAAAGCCCTGACGGCGAACTGCAAAACGTCGGCATGTACCGCTTACAAATTTATGGTAAAAATCGCCTCGGCATGCACTGGCAGATCCACAAAGACGGCGCGAATTTCTTTAACGAATACAAGCGCGCAGGTAAAAAAATGCCAGTTTCGGTAGCAATCGGCGGCGATCCGCTCTACATCTGGTGCGGTCAGGCGCCGCTGCCAAAGGGCGTGTTTGAGCTGCTGCTTTACGGCTTCATCCGTAAAGAGCCGGCCAAACTCGTAAAGTCGCTAACGAACGAAATTTACGTCCCGCACGACGCGGACTACGTGATCGAGGGTTTCGTGGATACGGATAAATTTGAGCTTGAAGGGCCGTTTGGCGATCACACCGGCTTTTATACGCCGGTGGAGCCGTTTCCTGTGATGGAGGTTACGGCGATAACTAGCAAGCGTGAGCCCCTGTTTCACGCGACCGTGGTCGGCAAGCCGCCGCTTGAGGATAAGTATATGGGCTGGGCGACCGAGCGCATTTTCCTGCCGCTTTTGCGTACGACGGTACCGGAGCTTCTGGATTACAACATGCCTGAAAACGGCGTCTTTCACAACCTGATCCTAGCTAAACTTAACGCTCTTTATCCCGCGCACGCCAAGCAGGCGATGCACGCGTTTTGGGGCGTTGGGCAGATGAGTTTTGTCAAGCATGCGGTTTTCGTCGGCGAGGATGCGCCTGATTTGAGCGATTATGGCGCGCTTACGGAGCATATTTTAAACCGCTTCGGCGATAAAAGCCTATTAATCAGTGAGGGCGTGTGCGATCAGCTAGATCACGCCAGCCCGAACTCGTGCTTCGGCGGTAAGCTGGGAATCGACGCGACGCAGGATTTTTCGGCGCCTGCGCCTATGCTTTTAGACGATGCCGCGCTGCTTGCTAAATTTAAAGAAATAGAGCCAAATTTAACGCAGCTCGTGCAGTTTAAAACAAATACCAAAACTCCGATTTGTGTCGTCAAATTTAATAAAAACCGCCTCGTAAAAGATGTTTTTGATGAGCTTTTGAAATTTAAAGAGCACTTTAAACTACTCGTTTTCGTCGGCTCCGAAAACCGCCTGGAAAATCCATATATGCTGCTTTGGCGCGTGACGAACAACATCGACGCCCTGCGCGATATCTACGTGCGTGAGGGCGCGGTCTGTATCGACGCCACGGCAAAAGGCGAGGCCGAGGGCTATACTCGCAGCTGGCCGCTGCAAACCGACTGCGACCGCGAAGTCGTGGCTGATCTCGTTAAGAGCGGCATAGTAAAAGACGAACCCGAGCTGTTTAGCAAATTTGAGATTTTCGGATAAATTTTTAAACTCGGCAAATTTAAAAGCGGCTAAATTTGCCGAGTCGCCTAAATAAATTCGTTTTTCAAGCGCCTTTTTAGCCCGAATTTTATAAAATCGCAAAATGGATAAAGAACGCCTAATAATCGATAAATTTAGCAACTCCTTCATCGGCGACGACGGTGCTGTAGTGGCGCATGAGCGCGGCCGGTGGGTGTATAGCAAGGACCTTTTTTGCGAGGGGACGCACTTCCTAGCAGGCTGGCTTAGCATGGAGGAGATCGCGCGCAAGGCGATGCTCGTAAATCTCTCTGACGCCGTCGCGATGAACGCCGAGCCTAAATTTGCGCTTTTAGGACTTGGGCTACCAAAAAACACGAGCGCGGCGCAGATCTCGGCGCTACGCAAGGGATTTGCGGACATTTGCGACGAGTACGGCGTGACTATCATCGGCGGCGACACGATCGGCAGCGATAAAATTTTACTTAGCGTTACCGTTATCTCGCGGCTTTGCGGTAAGGCGGTTTTGCGAAGCGGCGCGAAAAAAGGCGATCTGGTCGCTTTTACGGGCGAGCTTGGAGGTAGTCTAAAAGGGCTTAGAACGCTTTTAAACGGCGGGCGTGTCGCGTCAAATTCGCGCTTTAAAAAGCCTGTTTTAAAAGATAAATTTTTCTATGCCGCAGCAGATAAGATAAACGCCGCTATGGACGTCTCAGACGGGCTTTGCACCGATCTAGCCAAGCTTTGCGCGCAGAGTCGTTGCGGGGCTAAATTTATCAAACGGCTAAGCAAACGCGAGCTAAATAGCGGCGAGGAATACGAGATTTTATTTACGTTTAGTCCGAAAAATCGCGCCAAAATTCTTAGCCTAGCTCGCAAAACCCGCACGAAAATCACGATCTTTGCCAAAATAACGAAAGGAAAATTTAAAAGCAATGCAAGAAACCACCATTTTTAAGCCTCTTTATGCGCTCACTCACGCACCCATTAACGCGTATTTTAGTAAAAACTCGGACGATTTTGTGGTGCGCGAGATCCCGCTTTACGCATTTAGCGGGCAGGGCGAGCACCTCATCGTTGAAATCTGCAAAAAAGATATGACGACGCAGGAGGCCTTGCAAGCGCTTAGCGAAATAAGCGGCGTAAAGATGCGAGATTTTGGCTACGCGGGGTTAAAAGACAAGCAGGGTATGACGACGCAGTTTATCTCGATGCCGCGTAAATTTGAGGCGGCACTGGCAAATTTTAGCCACGAAAAGATGAAAATTTTAAGCCTTAGCGCGCATGATAATAAGCTTCGCATCGGTCACCTAAAAGGTAACAGCTTTTTTATCCGCTTAAAAAAAGTGATGCCGAGTGAAGCGGCAAAGCTGGAGCAAGCCGTGCGAAACGTGGGCGAGGCGGGGTATGCTAACTACTTTGGTTATCAGCGTTTCGGTAAATACGGCGACAACGCGCAAAGCGGGCTGGAGCTGCTAAAAACAGGCACCGTAAACGGCAAAAAGAGCAAAAATCCAAAGCTAAACGACTTTTTGATCTCGGCATATCAAAGCGAACTTTTTAACCGCTGGCTTAGTAAGCGCGTTGAGATTTCGAGATTTGCGCAGGATTTTAGTCTCTCTGAGCTAGCTCAAATTTACCCGTATCTGGGCGGCGAAAATTTGAAAAATTTAAAATCGCAAAAGAGATTTTTTAAGCTGATAGAGGGCGAAGTTTTGGGTCACTACCCGCACGGAAAGTGCTTTTTGTGCGAGGATTTGGACGCGGAGAGAGCGCGCTTTGACGCTAGAGATATCACTAGCTGCGGGTTGATCGCAGGCGCGAAGGCGTATGAGTCACAGGGTGCGGCTAGGGCGGTAGAAGATCAAATTTTCGCGCAGGCAAATGAATATAAAGCTAAAATGACGGGCTCAAGGCGCTTTGCGTGGTGTTATTTAGAGGATGCAAGCTACAAATACAACGAGGAAAAGGCGCATTTTACGATAAATTTCACGCTGCAAAAAGGAAGCTACGCGACTATTGTGCTAGAAGAAATCTTGCATAAAAATATCTTTGAGTAGGGCGGCTCGTCTTTTCTGCCATAAGTCGTTAGCGGCTCGGCTTTGGTAGCGGACGACTAGTCCGTTCCCTCTTTGCCTCGTTCGCCTGCGCCTCGTCTTATAAAAAATGCTTTTGCCTTAACTTTTACGTTTAATTTCGCAAATCAAAATCCGCCTCGCCTAACGCTCTTTAAAAGCTACAAACCAAAGCGGCGCATTATCGTTTTAAGATTAAATTTGAGGCTAATTTACCAAAATTTACACACCGATACCCGTATCCTAAAACCGCTAAATTTAACCATAGAGCAAGGCGCGGGCGACGCGAAATGCGAGAGTTTTTAGGCTCGTTTGGATATAATGGATTTGCGAATTTAATATTTTAAAAGGATTAAAAATGGCGAATATTTTTCTTTGTTCTTACTTTGCGCAGGTTGCGACTAGGATTAACGAACGGGTAAATTTTAGCGGCAAAAACGTCGTTTTCATAGATGCCGCGGCGAAATTTGAAGAGATAAATTTCTACGTCGGCGAAGCGGCGGAGATTTTAGAAAAATTAGGCGCGAAGCTAATACGCCTTGACGTCTCTTGCGCCCAGAATTCGGCGGCGCTAGTATCGGAGCAGGACGAACCATTTTGTGACGATGAAATTTTAGCCGCTATTAGTCGGTGCGACGTCATTTACGTTAGCGGCGGAAATACGTTTTATCTGCTTAAAGAGCTACGAAAATCGCGCACCGCCCAAGCTATAAAAGACGCGGTCAAAGCGGGTAAAATTTACGTCGGCGAGTCAGCAGGAGCGATCGCGGCGGCTCCGGATACGAAATATGCTACGCTGATGGATGAAAATAGCGCAAAAATGAGCGATTTTACGGGGTTAAATTTGGTTGATTTTTGCGTCGTGCCGCACTTTGGCTGCGAACCTTTTACGGAGGCTACGCGCGAGATTATGGCGAAATTCGGCGATGTTTGCGACTTGCGCGCGATAAATAACGACGAATTTATCGAGGCTTAAAGCCTTTTACGGCGCGGGTCGCAAAGTGCGGCGCGGAGTTTTGTATCGCATAAAATTTAAACGAGGTTGAGCGATGAAGAAAATTTTGATTTTTACGCTTGCGGCCGTTTGCGCATTTGCGGGCGATTTTAGGTTGCTAGGCCCCGGCGAGACGGCGCACGGCCTGCCTTTTAGCTCGCTTTTTGATAAAAAAGACGGTAAATATTCGCCCAAAAACGGCATCCGCGTAAAGCTGCTTTTAGCAGGAGGCAAATTTAAGATGAATATAGGCGATAAAAGCGCTACGCCCGGCAAGGTAAAGATAAATGGCAAGAGTTTTGACGAGATAGCAAAGCAAAAATTTGACGTAACGAACGAAGGCGGGGTCTATACGATGCGGGAGAGTAGGTAAGCGGACGGGAATTCGCGCTTGGCTGAGACGGCGCAAAAGGCGCGTGATGCTTTAGCTTGGCAAATTTAAAAACGGCGTAAAAATAAAAAGAAAGAGGGCAGATAAAGATCGCGGCTTAGCCTGACGCGCGGAATTAAATTTAGCTTTGCTTTAGCTCACGGCTGGCTTTTGAGCTGCCCGGCAGCGAGACTAGCTTATTTTATGACGGCAAAATTTACTATCCGTGTTTAAATTTAGCGCGCTAGGCTTTATTTTTTGATGATTTTTTAGTAAAATGGGCGCTAAATTTAAAGGAGAAAATATGCCAAAAGATGCAAACGGAACCGAACTAAACGCGGGAGATAACGTAACTCTGATCAAAGATCTAAAAGTAAAAGGCGCTGGCGCGACGCTAAAGCGCGGAACCATGGTAAAAAATATAAAAATCACGGACGACGACAAAGAAATCGAAGGCAAGATCGATAAAATGGGCGTTATAGTGCTAAAGACAGAGTTTTTAAAGAAGGCTTAATCTCGTCTATAAAAAACGCAAATTTGACGCGAGATCGTTAAATTTGCGTACCTGCAAAACTTCGATATACGCGTATTTTTACTTGTATCAAAAGTCGTAAAATCTAGCCCAAGCTATCCTTAAACCCGAAAAAGCTATAATCGCCCCCAAGGTATGGCAAGTGATTGCTTTTGCGTAGGCAAAAGAGGAAAGTCCGAGCTGCAATAAGACGGAGTTCCATCTAACGGATGGCTGGGGCGACCCAAGGGACAGTGTAACAGAAAGCAAACTACCGCTTCGGCGGTAAAGGTGAAACTGCGGGGTAAGAGCCCGCCAGCGCGGCGTGCAAGCGCGGCGGCTATATAAACCCAACTCGCAGCAAGAAGGGATGGTTTTGAGTCTTATGTCAAACCCTTCGCTAGAGCCAAATTGTAAAATTTGGAGTAGATAAATAATCACTCACGACAGAACTCGGCTTATCGCCATGCCTTTCTTACTTTTTTCTACTTTCGGTTTTTTGATTTCGGCGACCAAGCGCGTAAAGCTTGCAAATAATCTAAAATCCGCCCGTAAATTTACGGCTTTGGCAGATATTTTCGAGAGATTTGGCGACGCACGATAAATTAAACGGCGTAAATTTAGCTTCGGCTAGTTTTTAAATTTACGCGTAAATTTTTATCGGCGCAAGGCATAAATTTAATAGGATAAATTTACGGAAAACGGCGCGGAGATTTTTGTATTTGACGCCGTAAAATTTGGCCAAGTTTCCAAAATCGAAACGCTTGGTAAATTTAAATTTTATCGGCGAGTTTTTCAAAACGCAAAGTGCCGCGCTAAATTTAACGCTCGATGTTTTGCATTTTGGCGGTTTTTAGAATTTAGGATTTTTATCCGGGCCGCAAAAGCCGTACGGGCGAAAGTAGAAATATCTATGCTAGGCGAGAGTTTTGGGTAAACGTCAAATTTGCTCGGATCTAGCAGCGTCAAAATTTGCAAGATTTATTTAAATTTGACCGCATTAAACGGCCGCGCATTTGCGGTTTTAAATATCCCAAATCTCTAAAATTTGCGGGCAAGCGGCGCTTACGGCTCGTTTAAATTCGGCGGTTTGTTCGGCGTTTGGTTCGTCTATAGTTTCAAATTTTTTAAACGTCCGGGCGATCTCAAGCCAGCCTGCGATATCTAGATCAAATTTAACCAAATTTGAAGCGCAAAGATCGCCATCGTCATGATCGTAAAGGGCGACTTTGCCGTCTTTTAAGCTTGCAAGCCACAAGTCGCCCGCAACCGTATCGGCAAATATATAAAGCTCGCGTAGTATTTGGCTCTCGCCCTCAAAATCAAACCGCGCTTCATCGTTAAATCGGGCTAGCTCACGCTCTTTTAGCACTCTAAAACCGCTTGCTATCTCCATACCGAAGCTATTTCGCAAAGCGTCTTTTATATCGTTTTTCGTCATTTTTTGCCTTTGTGCGGATAAATTTGAGAGAGGTTTAAAAAGCGCCGTAAATTTAAGAAATTATTTACGACGCCATGTATTTTTTTACGTTTTTTAGCTTTTCTAGCTCTTTGCCGAGCTTTGCTTTATTTTCTTGGATCAAATTTATCGCTGCGCCCAGGAGCTCTTTGGCTTGCAGGGCATCCTCTAGGCTGTCAAATTTGCTAGGCGCTTCGTTTGCTAGCGCCGCGATAGCCTCCGCGTCATCGTTAGCGACGGCGATTTTTAGCTCATCCAGCCACATCGGCTTGTCCGGTCGTTTCTTTCCAAGCTTCTAGTAGCTGCTTTGTGACGCTTACGACCTCGTTTAGGCTTTGTTCGTCATTGTTTATATTTGCCATGGCTAGTAGCTGGATCTGCCTGGTATAAAGGCCGCTTAGATAGTGCGCGACGTTGCCTTGGTCGTAGTCTAGCGAGTTTAGAAGCTCGACGAAAATCGCGTTCGTACGGTTTATAAAATATACTTTTTTCTCCACGTCGTTTTCTTGCATCGCTTTTTTGGCTCTAAAGACAAATCTCAAAACACCCTCGTAAAGCATCTCGATGAGCTTAGTAGGCGACTCGATGCCGCCTACGGCATTTTGCGAATACGCGGCGTGCGCAGTGTTGTATTGCATAAATTTACCTTTATTTTTTATTATATTCGGCTTCGATCATTGATTTTAGCGACGAAAATTGGCTATTTAGCTTGCTGATGATCTTATCGTAGGCTAAAAATCGCTCTTCCATCGTGGCGTACTTCGCGTCTAGCGACTTTTGCGTCCTTTCTTTTTCGGCATCGAGCGTTTTTTTCTCCTCGATCAGGCTTTGTCC
>CAUQJU010000003.1:0-20110 GCA_963518005.1 uncultured Campylobacter sp. | reverse complement strand
AGCCTAGATACTGTGCGCCGTTTTCAAACGTAAAATCATCGCTTGATATCTTTGCGACGTTGCCTTTGT
This sequence comes from uncultured Campylobacter sp., assembly GCA_963518005.1. GTDB lineage: Bacteria > Campylobacterota > Campylobacteria > Campylobacterales > Campylobacteraceae > Campylobacter_A. The sequence goes on along the minus strand of CAUQJU010000003.1, from coordinate 20,041 downwards.
CGAAAAACTCGTAAGTCGTATCGCCGCTTTTTAGCGCGTCGCCTTTTTGCGAATTTGAGCTTAAGCTTTGTTCGTCGTAGGCTTTTACCGCGTCCTTGGATTGCGATTTTTTCGCAGACCTAAAGGTATAGACGTCGCCGTTATCAAATTTAACGGCCTTTACATTTAGCGCATCCGCGTCTAAAGGCTTGGCGGCTTGCGCGTCTTGGTAAAATTTGCCCTCTTTTTTATAGATGTTTTCCGTGCCGTCTAACTTAAGAGCGGGCGCGTCGTCAAAGAGCTTGGTAAAGCCCTGCGCGTCGGTTGCCTTGATGGCGCCGTCGGCTAAAACGTTTTGCTTTAGCGTAAAGACTCCGTCTTTTGCCGCCTTATCGATACTAACGCCTTTAAATACGATCTTTAAATCATCCGAGTTGCTAAAGCCCGCGTTTTTACCGTTAGCGTAGAGGATAGTATCGTCGCCGTCTTTGATAAACTGCTTTGAGCCCGCTTGCAGTCCGTCCTCGTTTTGAGCCTGCGTAAGCGAGTCTGCGCCTCCTGCAAATTTGACCTTGTCGCCGGGTTTTGCGCCCTCTATGACGACGGTGCCGGTATGCGAGTTAAAATGCGGAACGGCCTCTTTATTTGTAACGTAATAAGTCGTTTGTCCGTCTTTTACGAGCTTATAAACCATACCGCCCGCGCCTTTATCTACTTTTTGTGCGCTGACGCCGTCTGTCGTGCCCTCTACCAGGCCAAACGGCCGCTCGAAAAAGCCGTTGTCGTTAAATTTAACGCCCGATCTAGGCTGGAGGCTGTGGCTGTAAGGGACGCCGTTTTCTTGATCTTTGGCGCTAAATTCGTGCCCGTCTTTGGTAAATGCGCCAAGTATCGCCGTGCCTTTTTCCGCCTCCAAGCTATCGCCCGTCGGGAAGTTTTTTACCGTATAAACGTCGGCTTTTAGCGTCTTACCCTCGGCGGTTTTAACCGCGCCGTTTTGGACCGATAAATTTATCTTTTGATCGGCGCTTAAATTTACGCCGTCGTTATCCGCGCTTCTTATGCTTACGAAGTATTTTTTACCGCCGTGTTCTATCTTTGCAGAGTAGCCGATAACCTCGGTCGATGAGGCGGATGCTAGCATCTGTTTTAGCGCGCCCTCTACGCCGTCGTTTGGAGTAGGCTGAGGTTGCGGCTTGGGGTCTGGAGTCGGAGTCGGTTTAGGATCGGGCTGAGGTTTTAGATCCGGCGTAGGGTCAGGCTTAGGATCTGGTGTAGGGGCGGGTTTTGGAGCGAGTTCTTTTGAGACTTCATCCTCCGTTTTGCCGGTTACGCCGGAGATGATTTTTACTTTAGAGTTGGCATCTAGCGCAGCGTCTAACTTTGCCTCGTCTACGGTCAAATTTAAGCTTATAGCGCCCGCTAACACGGCGCTTTTGATGTCGCTTGCGTTTGAGTGGGGCGTAATGGTTTTATTTATCTGAATAAAAGCTTTTAATTGCTCTTTTATATCGCCGCCGTTTGGAACGTCTTTAATGAGGTCGGCTACGACGTTTGAGGCGATTATCTTGTTTATCAAGAGATTATGCGCGTTTTTCGTAGCTTCGTCGGCGGCATTTGAGTGAACGGGGTCGCAAGCGGCCTTTAGCATATCGGCCGCGACCTTTCCTCTATCTTCGCCGTCGTTTAGCTTTTTCGTCCAGCCGGCTTTGCCCTCTTTGTCTAGATTAGCTCCGCCTTTGCCAAATACGTTAGCGTATATATGCTCGACGAAATTTGCGTTTTCGTTTACGCTATCGCCGAAAAACTCTTTTGCCGCTACGGTGTCTAGCATCGTGTTTGCGATGGTAGAAACGCTTAAATTTTGCGTATTTGCAGCACCTAGCCAAGCCTTACTGCCCGCGCCTTCGCTCGATCTGCCGAAGAGTCCGACGTAAAGCGCCGAAATTTGCGTCTGAGTTATATTCATAACGATCTCCTGGATTTAGATTAAAAATATAGGAAATTGTAACAAATCTAACTGAAATCAATTCTTAAAATTACAGCAAAAATATATAAAATAGAAATTACATTAAAATTTTAAGTTTTCTAAAATAAATTCGGCTCTCTTACATAGTTTTTCTGTTCGTATTCCTTGCCCGCATCGTGGTCTTTTAGGAGTTTTACGACGACGGGACTTAGCGCGATGATGGCGATTAAATTCGGCAGTACCATAAGGCCGTTAAACATATCCGCTAGCTCCCAGACGAAATTTATCTTAAGCAAACTACCTAAAAATATAAACCCGACGACTAAAATTTGCAAAACGCGCACGAATTTAGCGCCGAAAAGATAGCGAACGTTTATCTCGGCGAAATAATACCACCCAAGTATCGTCGTAAACGCAAAGAAAAACAAGCAAACCGCCACAAAGCTATATCCGCCCGTATGCCCCAAAACATGCGAGGAAAAAGCCTCCTGAACGAGCGCGATACCGGTTAGCACGGCTTTGCCGTTTTCAAAACGTATCACGTCCGCGCTTAGCACGACAAAAACCGTGATATTTAGCACGATAAAGGTATCTACAAACACGCTCATGATACCTAGCACCGCCTGATCTACCGGGTGTTTGACGTTAGCCGCGGCGTGCGCGTGAGGGGTAGAGCCCATGCCGGCTTCGTTTGAAAACAGTCCGCGCGCGATACCGTATCTCATTGCCGTAGCTATCGTAGCCCCTGTCGCGCCGCCCCAGGCTGCGGACGGATTAAATGCGGCCTCGAATATAAGCGCTATAACGCCGGGAATTTTATCAAGATTAAAGCAAATGATCACAAGTCCGACCGCGACGTAGAGGATCGCCATTAGCGGCACGATTTTTTCTGCTACGCGCGCGATGGCCTTGACGCCGCCGATAAAAATCATGGCGCAAATCGCCGCTAAAAACAGCCCGCTAGCCCATTTTGGTATACCAAACGCCCCCTTAAAGCCGTCTGAGATGGAGTTAGCTTGAACCATATTTCCCATAAATCCCAGCGCCAAAATGATCGCTAGCGCAAAAAACGCCGCCAGGGCTTTGGCGTAGCGGCTCTTTAGTCCGCGGCTGATATAAAACGCAGGCCCGCCGATCACGTGACCGCTGTCGTCCTTGGCGCGGTAAATTTGCGCGAGGCATATCTCGGCAAAATTCGTCGCCATGCCCAAAAATGCCGCGCACCACATCCAAAATATCGCGCCCGGACCGCCCATTATAAGCGCGGTCGTGGCGCCCACGAGGTTGCCCGTGCCCACCTGCGCCGCGACGGCCGTAGCGACTGCTTGAAACGAGCTCATACCCGATTTTCCCGCTGCCTCGCCATGCAGCGAAAAGTTGCCGAACAGCCCGTAAAGCCCCGCTTTAAATTTAAAAATCTGTACGAAGCGAAGCCTAATCGTAAAGTAAAGCCCCGTGCCGCAAAGCAGCGCGATGAGAAAATACGGCCCCCAAAGGAATGAATTTACGGAGCTTACGATATCGGTGAGCATGGATTTTGCCTTTAAATATTTAAAATTTTTCAAGTATATTTAAAAAAAAATAAAATTAGAATAAATAAGAAAAATTTTTTAGCTTGGCTTAAAATTTTGTGCCGACTTTCGGCTTACTAGCGACAAGCGCGTTCTTGCTAGCTAGGTTTTACGGTAGATTTTTTGCGCTCTAAGGCGTTTTTGATTGACAATTTCTAAATTTATCCCGCGATGACGGCTTAGTAAGGCTGAAAATTTTAAATTTTATACGCGTTTTTGGGCGGTTTTACGAGCGATTTGCCGTTCTTATTGCGCGGACGTAGCACGGCAAAACGTATTTGACTCTTGGTTTTACTAAAACTTTATCAAACGCGCTTAAAAGGCTTTGGCGCTAAATTGCTTAGCCGTCTTTGCCAAAATTGCCCGCCTTTTGCTTAACTAGGTTAAATTTACCGCTTTGTGCCGATTTTTGTAAGATTAGGCAAGCTAGCAATGCCTCACGGACTACCGGCGTGCTTGCTTTCGGGTTTAAATTTAACGGCAAATTTCAGCCCTACCGCACGAATTTAAAGCTACCTCATAGGCTTAAACCGCGTAAAATCCTCGACGGTCGCGTCAAGAGCCGCACGCGAATAAAACAAACCATCATCTTAAAAGCCTTGCTTCCAAAGCCTCGCCATTTTCGTCGCTTTGCGGCCATGGATATGTTTGGTCCAGCATATCGGCAAAACTACACAGCGGTGCGGCGTTACGGGTAGGGCGCACCCTCTATCTTTAAATTTGCGATGTACGCTAAATTTTGCTCTTTTATCTACGCTTCTTTTTAAAATTTGCCCTTATGCTTGCCGTAAATTAAATTTGGCGGAGTAAAGCCTAAATTTAGCCTTTTGATTTGATTTTTGCTAGCCACTCGTCCAGCGTTTTTTCAAAACCGATGCCGTTGCTTTCGTAAAATTTAAGCGGCTTTTCGAGATATTTTTGCTCTACCCAGCCGCCAAAGCTGTGCGGATACAGATAGTCCTTGGCCTCGGGCGCGGTGTTGATGAGATATGGCGGGATGGCTAGCGGCGGCTCGGTTTTTACGTAGGCTAGCGCGGCGTTTATGGCCTTGTAGCTGGAGTTTGACTTTGGCGAGTGAGCCAGATACATCGCGCACTGAGCGAGGATTATCCGCGCTTCCGGAAAGCCGATCTTGCTAACGGCGGCAAGCGCGTTAGCGGCTAAATTTAGCGCGTTAGGATTGGCGTTACCGATGTCCTCGCTAGCAAATATCGCCATCCTTCGCGCGATGAAATCAGCGCTCTCGCCCGCGTCGATAAGTCGCGCTAGATAGTATATAACGGCGTTTTCATCGCTTCCCCGCAGGCTTTTTATAAATGCGCTTGCCAGTCCGTAATGCACGTCGTCCTCGCTAACTCCTTCGCTAACGGCGTTAGCTCTTAGCGTTTTTAAATTCTCTAACGTTACCTCTTCGCCCAGACTCACGGCAAACTCTAGCAAATTTAAGAGTCCGCGCGCATCTCCGCCGCTGCTTTTTACGAGATAGGCTTTGGCTTCGTCTGAGATGTCAAATTTAACCTCGCCCCTCACACGCTCAAGCAATTTTTCAAAATCCTCGCTCGCAAGCGGCTTAAACTCAAAGAGCATCGAGCGGCTGCGGATGCCGGAGCTTAGCGTGAAATAGGGATTTTCCGTGCTGGCTCCGATGATGGCGGCGCGGTAGTTTTCCATCGGGATTAACAGGGCTTCTTGCTGCGTTTTGCTGAGGCGGTGGATCTCGTCGATGAAAAATAGCGGCTTAGAAAGCGCGTTTTCGTGGTTTTTTAGGATTTTGCGAAACTCCTCGATTTTGAGATTTCCGCCGTCAAATTCATAAAAATCATACTCCATCGACCGCGCGACGACGCGAGCAAAACTCGTCTTGCCACAGCCTGCGGGTCCGTAAAATATGCTGTGCGGGATTTTTTTGTTTTCGATAAATTTTTTAAAAACGCCCACCAGCTCGCGCTGTCCGCAGATCTCGTCTAAGCTGCGCGGACGAAATTTTAAGGCGAAATTTTGCAAATTTGCTCCTTTTAAATTTTAGACATTATAGTCAAATTTAAATTAAGAAGCGGATTTGCGGGAGTGGACGGGTTAAATTTAGCTCCGCGTCCGGGCTACTTTGTCGCGCTACGGCTAAATTTACCTTTTTTGGGTCTTTTAAACTAGACAAACGCCGCGACTATGCCGATTTTAGCGCCGAAAAAGAGCGCGAAGCCAAAAAATAAATTTATTTTTAAATATTTGTTTTAAAAAAGAGGCTATAATGCCCGTCTATTTCAAAACAAGGAGACATAATGAAAAAGTCATTATTAGTAGTTGCCGCTCTTGGCATAATGGGCGTTAGCGCCTCTGCAGCGGACCTTTCGCCTGCATGCGAGGAGTATTTTAAACTAGTTGACGAGTTCGTCGAAAAAACCAAAGACAATCCGCAAATGGCGGCTATGAAATCGACTTACGAAGATCAAAAAAATCAATTCGCCGCGCTACCTAAAGACGCCCAAGAAGCTGCTTGCAAACCTGCTATCGATCAGATGAAGCAAGTTATCGCAACTCTACCTAAATGATTTTTCCCTCCTTTTGGGGGGATATCTCTTTAAAAACTTACGATTTTTTAAATTTAATTTTCACCGCGCCAAATTCGCCCTTTTTGGTTTCGTAGCGGATGAGACAAATTTAACCGATATTTTTACTATTTTTTAAACCAGGCTTACCGAGCGGCATTTAAATTCGCTCCGTTTTAAGCCAAAAACGCAAATTCAAGGCTAAAATTTAGCCGATTTAGCGCTGATTAGTCGCGAATAATCTTTGCTTTTGCCGTTATGCTCGCGATTTTTAACTCGTAGATATTCATCGCCTTTAGCCCGTGAGCCGCGGCAACGTCAAAAGTTCGCATATACTTTGGCGTGTATTTTTCGCTAAGCAGGCGTAGCGCGCGCAGTCTCGCCGCCTCGTCCGTCACGATATAAGCTTTAGTCTCTGCGATAGCGGATTTGTATTCTGTCGTGAAAACTTTGGCGCCAAGCGCCTTGCCGTCGTCTTTTATCGCGTCTAGCTGCTCGTCCGTCAAAATCGGCACCCGTGCATAGCTCACGCAAACAAGCGTCACGTTTCTGCCGTCATTTAGCAGCTTTGCCTTAGAGCCTGCGGGCGCGCCGTGCAAAAACACGCTCCCTCCCTCGCGCACGACGGAGATCGGCACGCTAAAAATTTCGCCCTCGTCCGTAATGCAAGAAATCGTCCCGTATTCGCATGCATCGATGATCTCAAGGCCTTCTTGCGCGGTTAGTTCTCTATCTTTTCGTCTCATTTTTCCCCTTTAAATTTTTAGAAATTATAAAATTTAAACCCTAAAAAAGAGTATAATCAGGCAAAATTTAAAGGACGGCGATGAGAAAAATATTAATATTTTGCGCACTTAGCGCGCTAGCTTTGGGCGCTCAAAACGCGTGCGAAGAGTACGTGAAGCAAAGCAAAATTTATCTAAACGAGCTTTATGAAATGAAAGCCAAACAGCTAGAAAACGATCCGCAAGCCTTTAGGCTGTTTGAGCTTAAATTTAGCGAGCTGCAAAAGGCGCAAGCGGGGCAAGAGGCTTTAATCAAGCAAAACAGCGACGAAAAATTTTGCGAGCGCGAATTGGTTCGGATAAAAAGCGCACTAGAAGAGATAAAAGCGCAAAAGTAGGGCGAGTTTATGCCTTCTGAGCTTTAAACGGCAATATAAATTTACTCGTTTGCCTAAATGTCCGGCCCAGTCGGATAAAGCGGCAGCTAGCAAAAACGCAAAATTCGGTATGTCATAGTCGGCTGATTAGATAAAATTTATCTGCAGCTAAAATAGCCACGACTAACAAAGCCCAAGCTAAATTTGCGTCTGGTATGACTATGATTAATTGATTTCGCTAACTTGCTTAGCTAGAGTTAAATTTTGCCGTCTTAAATTTCGGCGCGGGTGTTTAAAATCACGTTTTGCGTCGCGGCGTTTTTGAGGTTTTTACGGCAAGCGCGGCTAAGCTAAATTATGCCGACGCGCCTTTGCGGTAAATTTAGGGTTGCGTCTCACGGCGCCCGCGGCCTATTTTGGCGGGAATTACCCGCGCGACCTTTGGGCAAAGGACTTGCGCGTCTATTTGACGCCCTCTAGCCGCGATTTTTCTTTTTCCAGATATTTACCGATATATCTTTGCATCTGCTTGTCTGCGTCTTTTTGGGCGATTTTTTTCATCTGCAAAAACTCGCTGCTAAAGCCCGGAATTTTTAGCTTATATATAGCCTCTACCAGTCCAAACTGAGTAAATCCGTCGGCTCGCCAGATCTCTTTATCCGCGGCGACGTCTGCGATGTCGCTTTTTCTTTTCATGATTTGTAGGATAAAGATAAAATCCATGCGGTTGCTTCTATATTTTTCCTGAAAAATGAACCCCTTAAAAAACAGCGCGAGCTTTTGGGATTTTCTTAGCTTCTCTTCTTTATCCAGTAGCGAGCCGAGCGCCCCGCACAGCGCGCTGTTGCAAACTTCAAACCAATACATCTCGTAGTTTTTATACGCATCGTTTACGGCGCGAAGATTTTGCAAAGAAAAATCAAACGCCTCCGTTACGACCGCGATCAGTCTATCCTCGTAGTCATCGGATTCGCAGACGAAATTTCGCACCAGGCTTTCGTATTCATGCATTTTATCAAATTTCTGCCTTAGCGCCATTGCTCTCCTTTTTTGTTTATCGCTTTAATACAAAGCCAAATCGCCGTCGCGCGTTACAAAAGAAGACTTGCTCATCAGCGCCTCAAAGCTAGGCTCTATCTGCGCGGTGCTGCTATCGTCTAAATAATATCTCCAGATAGACATATCCCTTAAATCAAAAAATAACTCCACCCCGTCGCTAAGTCCGCCGAAGGTAAAAGTTTTATCAGGATCTATAACCGAGGATGAAATTTCGCTCGCTATGAACTGATACAGCTTGTGCGTTTTATCTATATCTTCAAAGAGCCTTGAAATGCCGTAAAAATTTAGATCCTTCGTTTTTTGGACTCCAAATTCATTTACGCGGTAATCGTAGATAATATAGCTCTCAAAGCTGCCTAATATCTCTTTGTAAGCCTTTGGAAACGCCACGCCGTTTTCGGTCTCAAATAGAGCCAATAAGTCAAATTTATTCATAATTTTTCCTTAGGTTTTATTTTTAAATCTACTTTTACTCTATTTTTGTATTTGATTTTAAACAATCCTCTAATAATCCGAATTTATTACCGTCTAAAAGAATTCCGTTCAGATCTTCGATCATTAGTATAATAATATTTAAATCAGCATCAAACAGATAAATATCTCGCAAGTTGCCGCCCTTTGCATCTATCAATACGTTTATCCACTCGTCTCCCTTGCAAATTTCGGGTTTGGTTTTATCGAAATCTAAACCGATCCATGTTTTAGATAAAAATATTTTTGATCTTTTTAATAAATTTAAATCAATCCATTTTCTATCTTTTATCGATAACCAAATCGGATGATTAGGGTTTGGCTCGGTACCGAATTTATAAGAAAAATAGTAGCGTAAATAATCGATTAAAGGTCGCCATAGTATTTTTAGAGGCGCCCTCTTTATAGGCATCTAAAAGAGCGATATCGTTTTTAGCCTTAAACTCGGCTAATAAATCAAATTTGTCCACAGTCTAGTCTTTCGTAGCGGCTTGCTCTGCAAATTTAATCAAATTTAACGTCGCTTGCCCTTAATATTGGCGTGCCTAGGCCGCGCTTAGCTTGGCGCCCTTTAATAATCCAAAAACATCGACGCTTCCGCGAGCGGTTTTTTTGGGGAGGGAGGGATAAGCGCTTGGTTTTAACTTTGAGGGTTTTAGAGAAATCCTGGTAGCAAAATCTCGCAAGCGGCATGCTCGCTTAACCGCCCTAGCTTCCGAATAAATTTGTGCTAGACCTCATAAATATTCTTTCACGGCTAGCTTAAAATTTAAAAAATAGCGCGCCTCGGATTAATTACTCGCTAAAATCCGCCAAAACCTCATCCGTGCTTTTAACGTCGGCAAAGATCCCGCTCATCGCCGCCATAAACGCCTTATGTACGAGCACTGCGGGCAAATTTTCGCCGTTAAAGCTCAGATCCTTGGTCGCGCACGCATCGTGAGCCAAAACCGCTTTAAACCCCTTCTCCATCGCGCTTCTCACGGTAGTATCGATGCACATATGACTCATCGACCCGCAGACCAAAATTCGCTCCGCACCGAGTCTCTTTAACCGATCGTTTAGCTCGGTACCTAAAAAGCTATCCGGAGCGTGTTTAACAATGACGGGTTCGTGCGGTAGCGGGGCGACTAGCTCGTAAATCTGCGCGCCGTGCGTATTAGGCAAGAAAAACGTCGCTCCCGCGCGGGTCGCAATGTGCTGAACGTGAAAAATAGGCAGATTTTTCCGCCTAAAAAGAGCTAAAATTTTAGCCGCCTTTTTCGCCGCCGCCTCTTGCCCTACGAGTTCGTTTGCGCCGCCCTTGAAATAATCGTTTTGGATATCGATTAAAACTAACGCCGTTTTCATGCGCGTTCGCTCGCAAATTCCGCGATCTTTTCAGGCGTAAAGCCAAAGTATTCAAACAATGCGCCCGCCTTGCCGCTCTCGCCGAAGCTCTTCATCGAGTAAATTTCATCCGCAAATTTATACCACTCCAGCGCGCTTGCGGCTTCGACGGCGATAACCTTGGTCGCAGGGTCTATGATCTGCGCTACGTATTCGCGCGGCTGCTCGCAAAGCAGGTCAAAGCAAGGTGCGGAGACGACGTTTGCGCCGATACCGCGAGCAGCTAAAATTTCAGCCGCCTTGACGCAAAGCTCCACTTCGCTGCCGCTAGCTATTAGCGTGATTTTGGCGTTTTGCGCGCGTTTTAGCAGATACGCGCCGTTTTCTACGCCGCCAAATTCGCCTTTTTCAAGCGGAGCTAGGCCTTGACGGCTAAGCACGAAAGCGCTTGGAGCGCGTAAATTTAACGCCGCCTTCCAGCAAAGCGCGTTTTCGTTGCCGTCGGCCGGACGGAAAGTGTAGAAATTTGGCATCGCGCGAAGCGTGCTAAGCTGCTCGATAGGCTGGTGCGTCGGGCCGTCCTCGCCAACGCCGATGCTGTCGTGCGTAAAGATAAAAAAGTGCCTAACGCTCATCAGCGAAGCGATACGCGCGGACGGCTTTAGATAGTCGCTAAATATAAAAAACGTCGCGCTAAACGGCAAGAAAAGCCCGTATCTGGCGACCGCGTTGTTGATCGCGGCCATAGCGTGCTCGCGGATGCCGTAGTGGATGTTGCGGCCGTTAGGGAAGTCGCCCATGCCCTTTAGCTCGGTTTTGTTTGACGGCGCCAGATCCGCGCTACCGCCGATAAAGCCCGGTAGGGTGCGCGCGATCTCGTTCATGATGACGCCGTTGCTGTCGCGCGTGGCTAGCTTTTTGCCGCTAAAATCAGGGAAATTTATCTTGCTAAAATCGGGATTTAGCAGCGAATTTAGCATATTTTTGCTTTCACTGCTTAGATTTTCTACTTTTTTGTTCCACTGAGCTTCGGCCAGGTCGCCCTTTTCTATCGCGGCGCGGAAGCGAATCAGCACGTCCTCGCCAATAGCAAATTTGCGCTCAGGATCAAAGCCGGCCGCGATTTTAGCGGCCTTTATGATCTCCTCGCCAAGCGGCGCGCCGTGGCTATGGTGACTGCCCTCTAGCTCGCCCGCGCCCTTTGCGATACGGGTGTTTGCGATGATAAGGTACGGGCGCTCCTTCTCGGCGGCTTGCTCGAGCGCAAACTCGATCTGATCGTAGTCGTGGCCGTCGATACGCGCGACGTCCCAGCCCTGTGCCTCGAACCTTGCCTTCACGTCCTCGCTCCAAGCTATGCTCGTGTCGCCCTCGATCGTGATGTTGTTTGAGTCGTAGATCAGCACGAGGTTGTCTAGATGCAGGTTGCCCGCGACCGCACAGGCCTCGTAGCTGATGCCCTCCTGCAAGTCTCCGTCGCCGCAAAGGCAGTAAATTTTATGATCTATGACGGCGTTTTGGGGTTCGTTTAGCAGATTGGCCGCGTATTTTGCCGCCATAGCAAAGCCCACCGCATTTGCTACGCCCTGGCCTAGAGGTCCGGTCGCTACTTCGACGCCTTTAGTGTGGATCTCTGGGTGGCCAGGGGTTTTAGAGCCCAGCTGGCGGAAGTTTTTTAGATCCTCGAGGCTAAGATCGTAGCCGCTAAGATGCAAAAAGCTATACACGAGCGAGCTTGCGTGACCGCCGCTAAATACGAGCCTGTCGCGGTTTAGCCAGTTTGGATTTTTAGGATTGTGATTTAGAAATTTAGCCAGCACGACCATGATGTCCGCTAACCCCATCGGCGCGCCCGGATGCCCGCTGTTTGCCTGCTGCACCATATCCGCGCATAAAAACCTTATCGTATCCGCCATCTTTTTTAGCATTTTTCTCTCCTTTTTGGCTCTGCTTGCCGTTTAACTCGCCTTTACCGCGCTTTTGCGGACGCGCTAGACCGGCAAGATTTTTGCTTGCAATTATACACAAATAAAATTTAATCGCCTTTTAGACGCGCGTAGCAAGAAAATTTAAGCCGTTTTTTGAAATCAAGGACGCCCAAAACGCGCGGGCGACATTTATTTTTCGGCACATAACGCGCTGCCAAGCGAAAGCAATGCCGCAAGCAAGACGCGTTTGCGTTTTGCGATTTACCGAGTCGACTAAATTTGAGCTTCCCTAGCCGTATTTTTGCGAGCGTTTTTGAATTTGTTTTACTTCCTAGCTTAAATTTACGCAAGCATTCACGCGTCTTTTGGGTTTTACGAAATTTGCAAAACCAACGCTGCTTTAAAATTTAAGGCCGGTAAAATGCGGCTAAATTTTCCTCCTGCCGCGCAAATCGTAAAATTTTTCGGCGCGAATTTAATTTTTCAGACGACGTTTCGCCCTGCGCTGTCACCGTCCGCGCTACTTTAAAAATAGCGATAAACGCGCTTAAATTTACGCTTCGCTCGGCGCGTCGTCTTCGCGCATGCCGTTACGGTTAAGCTTTTCGCGTTCAAGCGACGTAGCGGCTTAACGCCGTTTCGCTCCGTCTCGCCTGTTTTTCAGCCGACAAAACCCGAATTTATTTTCCGCCAAAGCCCGCGCAGACGACGTTTTTTAGCGTTTGCGCTTCCTTGATTAGCGTTTTGGCATTAGCTTGCGCGCCGTGCGAGCCTTTTTCGTCCGAGGCGAGCAAATTTTGCGGCGAAGAGTTTTCTTGCGAGCTAAAAACCTTGATGCCTGCAAGCGAGATTTCGCCTTGCGTTCGCACGGTCAAAATTTCACGCGAGTCCTCGCCGTCGCGGCTTTCTACGCTCGCCATGCTTATCTTTTTGCCAGCGTAAAATGCCTCGCAGACGCTGCCCTCTGCCCCATAATCCGTTACCTTAACGGAGCCTTCTTTAAATTCGTAAATTTTGATCCGCCTCGACCTTCGCAGCTTCTCGTCGCCGCTCCACTCGCGCTCCACTGCATCTAGTCCAGCTACCGTAAATGCGCCGTCCTCGGCCTTATACATGTCGCCCAGCATTACGGGTAGCTTTTTGCCCTCTTGCTTGGTTAGCGTAAAGCCGATCTTTTCGCCGTTTTTAAAAGACGCGCGAAACCGCTCGGAGAAAAATGCCGTGAAAAACGCGACCTCTGTTAGCGCGCCGTCCGTATCCTCGTATCTCGTCCAGTTTTCCTCGGGCACATCGATCAAAGCGACGTCCTTGTCCGCGCTAGGCTTTAGCTCTGCGCAACCGCAAAACGCCCAGACGGCGACCGCGCCTAACAGCAAATTTTTCATATTTTTCCTTAAATTTACGCGCAAATCCGATCAAAAACGCGCTAAATTTACGCCCTAGCTCGCGCCGTAAATTTTAAAAACTCGGCGAAATTTTCCTTTTTCTCTTTTAGCTCAAAAGGTATCTTATGCTCTTTTTCGCCGATTATTACGGCATCCTCTTTTACTTCGATCTGCGCGCCCCTAATCTCGCCCCACGAGCTAAAAACGGGCTCTTCCATCAGCTCGCGGCTAATAAGTCCGCGCTCGTCTAGTATCACTCCGTAAGGCTTACCAAAAAGCGAGCGGTCAAGGCTGTAAAGTATCGGCGAGACGGGCTTAAAGGCGCTAAGCGATTTTGATAGCAGCTTCGTCTCGTCAAGCGGCGTTTTTAGCGCTTCACCCAGCTCAAGCTCCAAAATTTTATCCGCGATCGTGCGCTCCTCGGCCTTAACCCCCTCCTCAAAAACTGCCTGCAAGACCGCTTTTAGCGCCCTTTTCATCGCTGTTTTCATATCGTCCTCGATTTCAAATTTGCATTTTTCTAGCTCTTGCCACGCGAGATTTTCCAGCTCGTCAGGCGAATGCTCGCCGAGCCTAAATGCCGCGGCTACTTCGTCCGCGTTTGCGGCCGAGGCGTCAAATTTAACCAAAAGATGACGCTGCGTGAGTAAAAATCCTATGCTTCTTCGCACGATGCGCGTATGCACGCCGATAAAAGCAATCGGCGCGGCACCATAAAATTTAACCGTCCCGCCGTAATCCGCGCCTTCTTGTCGCCCTAGGCTTTTATCTAAAATTTGCCTCGTAGCTAGCGCGAAAACCTCGTTCGCATCGTCCCAAACGGGGTGCTTTGCGCCTCCTAAAACCAAAACCTTTTGCGCGCTCTCGTCTAGCGACGCTAAAATTTGCTCTAAATTTCGCATATGTTTCCTAAATTTTAGTTTTTTAGATACCTTTGCGCTAGGGCGCAAATCATAGCCCCAAGGCGCGGCAAAAGCCTAAATTTAGCAAAGGCTAAATTTAACGCCCAAACGCCGACTAAATTTATTTTAGCCTTTTGTATCTCCATTCGCGCTCTTGGGCTAGTTTAGCCTTGCCGCCCGCAAAAACGTATCTTTTATAAGCGGTCATCGCATGCTTACTTTGCATATCAAAGGACATCAGCGAGCCGCCGTATACTACATCCTCAGCTAGTATATCGCTATCAAAAGTCGCCTCGATACGCTCTTTTTGCGCCCATCTTTTGCCGTTTGCGTCGCTAACTAGCTCATAGACGTCTACGCTCACGTTATCGCCGCGCGCATCGTAGCCGTAGACTAGCTTTTTGTCGCCGTCTTTAGCGCCGTATCGCTGCGTAAGCAGACGCTCGCCAGACTTATCGTAGACGTTGCGACTAGAAAACTCCTGCTTCCACTCTTTTTTCTCGTTATCCCACGAAAACGCCGCCGTCTCAAAGTCCGCACCGCTAACTACGATCACGTCTTTGTAGCTGTTTTTCCACTCTTTTTTCTCGTTATCCCAGACAGAAGTTATCGTCACGTCCTTGCCGTTTGCGACCTCGTGCCTAGACATCTGCGAGTTTTGCCATGCGCCGTCTACGTAGACGCTGCTTACGCGCTCGTATTTACCGCGAACGTCGCCTGCAATGATCTCTTTTTGAGACGGTACCCACGCGCCGTTTTCAAACAGCGACCTTTCATAACCTATAGGCTGCTCGTTTGCATCGTAGAGATAGAGCATTTTTTCTTTAGGCTGCCATTTCGCGCCGTCCCAAACGCTATAAACGGTTAGCTCGTTTTGACCGCTTCTGTTATAAGTAGCACGAGCAAGAGACGATTTTTGCCATTTGCCCGCTTTTAGTTCGTATCCGGTCTCTTCATATACGCCGTTTGTGCGTTTTGAGACTGTTTTGCTAGCGTTTTTAACGCCTCGAACGTAGCCCGTCGTCTCCTGCGTAGATACTCCGTTTTTAAGGCTTGCTTTATATTCGTTTATCTTGTGCCATTTTTCAGCCTTGAAGTCATAATCATAGGCGTAAAATTTAACCAGCTCGCCGTCCTTGCCGAAGTAGCTTACTTCTTTGTATCTATTTTTGCCGCCGTCTTTTAGCTCGGACTCGGTAACGACCTGCGTTTTGCGCGCTTTGGCGTCGTAAATTTGGCGCGTAACGTAGCTAAGAGTCGGCTCTTCGTATATCTTTTGCGAGGTACTTTCAAGCGCGTATTCGTAGTCTTTGGCTAGAGCGCACGCGAAAAGCGCGGCTAGCAACAAGGCCGTTTTTTTCATAGATTCTCCTTAAATAAATTTAAGCGATTATATAATTTTAAACATAAAAAAACAAAGATGCGGCAAAAAGGCTAAATTTAATCGCCGCTCGCGCTAGAACGAGTTAAATTTCAAACGAGCCGGCGTAGCGCATTTAAAATTTTATCTGCTATAATACTCCAAAAAAATTTAAAAGGCGAAAAATGATTCCATTTACCGACGAAGAGCTTTTAAAGCCCGTAAAAGCGAGCTTGCAAAAGGTTATGCCGATGCTTGAAAACGACGGCGGAGGCATGGAGCTGCTAGGTATCAAAAACGGCAAAATTTACGTCCGCCTCACCGGCCACTGCCACGGCTGCGCAGCTAGCACTACTACGCTAAAATACGGCATCGAGCGCCAGTTACGCACGGATATCCATCCCGAACTTAGCGTCGTAAATATCCCCATCGGCGAGGAAGTTAAATTTGACTGACTACAAAAAAGCGGGGCTAAGAGCGTTTAACAAGGGCGAATTTGACGCCGCCGCGAGCTATTTTTCGCTCGCCTACGACAAAAAGCCGGACGAAAGACTACTCTTTCTCATCACGCTTTGCTCGCTTGCTAAAACCCGCCGCGACGAGGCGATGACGCTTTTTGAGATATTTAAGCTAAAAGATAAATTAGGCATGAGTCCTGCGGATTTGGACGAAATTTTGGGCGCGCTTGAGGCAAAAATCGACGAAGACGAGGATTGCGAGGAGCAAAACGCCATTAGCTACGCCGACTTCATGGATGCGGTTAGGCGCGGCGGGTTTAAAAGCGTCTTTGAGGACATTATGTTTTCCACGCGCGTGATGATCGACAACCGCGACGATTTCCTCGAGTTTTTGCAAAATCTTATCAAAAACGACTTCATCGAAATGGGACTAAACTACATCGAAACCGCGGCCGTGATGTTTGCCGGCGACGAACGGCTAAGCGCGCTAGCTCGCGAAATCAACGAAAGGGCGCAGAATGAAAATTTACGTTAAAGAGGGCTTTGTCACTGACAACTCGAACGAATGCGAGGCGGGTTGTTATTTCGTTAAAACGGCGACGAACGCCAAATTTGAAGCTGCCGCCGAAGCAAACGGCGCAAAAATCATAAATTTGAGCGAATGCAAGCAGTTGCTAGGTATCGACGAGAGTGTCAAAATCATCGGCATCACTGGCACTAACGGCAAGACCACGACCGCAGCGCTTATCTGCGCCACGCTGCTAAATTTAGGCTACGGATGCGGTCTATGCGGTACTCGCGGCGCCTTTATAAACGGCGAACGCATAGACGACAAGGCGCTAACGACGAGCGAAATTTTACGCACGCTTAGCTACCTAAAAGCCGCTAGCGAGCGCGGCTGCGAGTACTTTGTGATGGAGGTTAGCTCGCACGCCATCGCTCAAAAACGCATCGAGAGCCTGGATTTCGCGATGAAAATTTTTACGAATTTGACCCAAGACCATCTCGACTACCACGGTACGCTTGAAGAGTACGCGCGCGTAAAGAGCGAGTTTTTCGCAGACGACGCGCCAAAGCTCATAAACATAGACGACCGCGGCGGGATCAAATTTAACCCCGCAAACGCCTTAACATATGCGCTTCACGCTGACGCGGACTTTGCGCCCGGCGAGTATTCGCTAGAAGGCGGCATACGGGCGATGCTAAAAACCCCGCGCGGGCAAATGGCGCTAAGTTCGAATTTGCATGGCGAATTTAACCTCTACAACCTCATCGCAGCCGTCTCTTGCGTCGCAACGCTGACGGATCGGCCGCTAGATGAGATCGCGCGCGCGGCGGCAGGGTTTGAGGGCGTAGAGGGGCGTATGGAGGTCGTGAGCCGCGAGCCGCTCGTGATCGTGGACTTCGCGCACACGCCCGACGGTATCGAAAAGGTGCTAAACGCGCTTCGCCATCGCAAAATCGTCGCGGTTTTTGGCGCCGGCGGAGATAGAGACCGCACCAAACGCCCTAAAATGGGCGCGATAGCGCAAAAATACGCGCACAGGCTCGTCGTCACCAGCGACAACCCCCGCAGCGAAGAGCCGGAAAGTATCATCGCCGAGATATGCGGCGGCCTAGATATGAACGAACGCGTAAAATGTATCGCAAACCGCAAAGATGCGATAAAATACGCGCTTGAAAGCCTCGCGCAGGATGAAATTTTGGTGATTTTAGGCAAGGGCGACGAGACCTATCAGGAAATCAAGGGCGTAAAATATCCGTTTAGCGACAAAGAGGTCGTGCGCGAACTTTTGGACGGACGCGCCTAAATTTACGAACGAAACGGCGACGAAGCAATGGTAAATTCGATTAAAATTTGCCTTTGTTTGCGTCTAAATTTTTATTTTTACCACCAAACGGCGTCAAATTTATCGCAGTTTTTATCGCTCGCGCAAATGCCTCTAAAATCAAATTTGATCACAAATTTAACTCCTAATTTTATCGCGGCAAGCAAGCAAAAACGAATCGCCGCGGCTATATAAAGTTGCTTTTTGCGGCTAAATTTATAGTATAATTTTCCCAAAAAACACAAAGGACGGCCGATGAAAATCGAAATTTTATCAAGCAAAATCCACCGCGCGCGCGTGACGGACGCCAACCTAAACTACGTAGGCTCCATTACGATCGGACCCGAGCTCATCGAGGCTGCGGGGCTTTGCGAATACCAAAAAGTAGAAATTCTAAATGTCAATAACGGCGAGCGCTTCGCCACATACGTGATCCGCGGCGAGAAAAAGGGCGAGATCTGCCTAAACGGCGCAGCCGCGCGCAAAGTCTGCATCGGCGATGTCGTCATTATAGTGGCTTACGCTCAGATGAGCGCCAAAAAAGCAAGAGATTTCGAACCAAAAATAGTGCAGGTAAACGAGCAAAACGAGATCGTAAAATAGCATGACACCGCGCCTTGAGGGGCTTTTCGCCTCACCGCAGCACTATGAAAAATACAAAGCGCGGCTAGATAAAAAGCTGGCCGAGTTTCGCTTCGGCTTTATGAGCGACGCAAAATGGCGCAAGCTCTTTTCGGCGATCTGCGCCGAAGGCTCGCCCGCTAGGCAGTGCGAGATTTATGAAATCTTTGGCTCCTGCGTGAACGAGATCAGATTCGCCCTGCCCGCGGCAGACTACGCGCAAGGCATATGCGAAAACTACATCTCGCAGCGCCTCACGACAAGCGAAAAGCCCACCCTCTACGCCAAGCAAGATAGAATGCATAAAATTTGCTAAATTTTATGGCTTTACTAGCCGCGGCGCGCTTTTGTCACCAGGGCGTAAGAGCCAAGACCTCTATGCCATAGAGCGCTATTTAGGGCGCCCGGACAAATTTGAGATGAGTCTGGCAAGCAGAGCTTAAAAATTTACGACTACAAGCGTTAGCCTTTTCCTTAAATTTATTATTTGCTCGCATCCCGGCAAGCGAAATATAAAATTTACGGTAAAAATATTTGCCTTTACGCGAGAGATTTGCCGTTTTTGGGTGGGGCGTTTAAATTTACGTTTGGCTCAATGGAACTTAATGAAAACATAAGGAGTATTAAGTTGAGATGATAGCTATTGTCTTAAAAGCAACGAGCATAGCAAAGTTAAAAAATAAGCATATAGTCCGTTCCTAAATTTCAGAGAAGAAATTTAGAGAAGTTTTAAAGTATTTTGTGCAAGATATAGAGGCTACTAAAATAGTAAATTTAACCGGAATTTCTAGAATTTCCATTGACAAAATTCTAGAAAATATCAGAATTTTAATGGCCAGTGAGTGTAAAAAGATAAGCAAGTTTGGCGGTGAAATTTCCAGCTCGCTAACCCGTCTAGATGCTTTGCTTTAAGAACGATGAAAGCTACTTTTACTTCGCTTCGCTTGTAGCTTTTCAAGACGCAGCTATGAGTGTAGTGAAGTAGAAGTTTAGATATAGTAATATTAGAAGGGAATTCTATCGCATTCTACTAAAAATAATAAGAAGTCCTATAAGTAGCAATACGAAGTCTAGGCTAAAAATCCACTCAAGTTCCCTTGATTCTTTTTTAATGCTTTTTTGAATATTGCGTATCTTGTATCTTAACGGTAAATCGATAATTTTTTTGGTTTGAACAGAATTACGTCTATTGTCGGCTTCATTTTTTATTTTTAAAGCTATGGCTTTGGCTTCAAATTCATTGTCTGTAAACAAACAATACTTGACGGTGATAGTCTTGTCGTCTTTTAATGCTTTATCAAAATAGTAGTAACTGGGTCTATTTTTGATCTTGGTTATTAACTTAGAAGCCATTGCAGACTCCTAATCTAATAAGCAAGCGGTGTAACAGAAAGCCAAATTTGGTGTAACAAAATAAAATCGTCCGAAATTTGAGACGAAAATATGATGATATAAACTGCTTAAAAATGCTGAAATACAGGTATTTAAAGATATATTTTAATAATAGTAGTGGCCGGGAGATAGGGATTCGA
>CAUQJU010000002.1:0-22143 GCA_963518005.1 uncultured Campylobacter sp. | reverse complement strand
AGATCTAAAAGATAAGATAGAAGAGTATGCTAAAGAGCATAATATTAAGGATTAGGTAGATTGGGATAATTTAAGCAAGCCTGTTAAACGAGCTTACTTAAATTTATATAGTATTATTTTTTTGAGATATAGCTTTCTAGAGCCTTTAGTACTAAATATTCAAAGGCCTCTTTTTTCTCCTGAGTACTTTTGGTAATAGCCCCGGATAGGTACTTAAAAAACGAATTGTTTTCGACTATATCGTACATATGAGAGTATAGCTCCTTGCATACTAGCTGCAATAAGACGGAGTTGATTAGCTTTGTAGAATCAGTTAGGCGTATGGTGGAGAGTATGGCTTCCAGATCGGCTACGCTTAGAGTGGCGGAATTTGACTCTATCGTGTTTGGCGCGATTTCGTTTCTAAGTTGACCCAGTAGTTTTTGCGTTAGATCGTTTAATGTTTGCGAAGATATCATGTTTTGCGTAAAAGGTTTTGGAGCATATGCGGGATTTGGCTCGGTCGCCTTTGCAGGGGAGTCGTTTTTGATATAAAATTCGTCATCTTCTTTCGGAAATATATTGATATCGGGTTGCTCTTTAAAATCAACATTTAAAAGCTTGCCTCTAGGCTCAAGGCGCACATCGTCAAGCTTGTCGAAATTGGGTGTATTTTCTATTAGTTTTTGCGTTTTAGCAGCATATTCTTCTAGTTTTGAGGGATTTATAAACATGAGTTTTAAGCTCCCTACCCTAAACACGTCCCCCTCATTAACAACCGTTTCGTAGTCGCTTGCGATCTTTGAAAAAGAATCAGCGTAAAATATATCGCAGTTTTCATATGAAGATATCGTAAAAAATCCCTCTTCATAACCTATGCGTGCATGCCTAGCGAGTATGGCTCCATCTGAATCTTGACATCTAAAGGTTACGCCGCTATCGCTTCCTATATCGCCGCCGTTTTCATCAAAGATATAAAATTTAGACGAGTAGTTTGCGGCGTTTTCTAAATTCTGTATAGTAACGGCTATTTGCTCCATAATCTTCCTTAATTTAAAATATTTTTAGGCAACTTAAATGAAGATATATTTCTTAAAAGTTCCATCAGTTCGGCATTATTAGGCGTTACGTCAAATCCGAAGTAGTATTTTTCTTGCGGATTAAGATAAAGAGAATATTTACCCTGCTCAGAGTTATAGCTTGAATTTCGCAAAAGCCTATGCCAAGCCCACTCTCCGCTAAACGTTTTTTGCTCGATTTTATTACCGTTTTGAAATTTGGCCGCAAATTTGATCTGCGAGGAGGTATCAAAATCTTTAGGCGTTATGTGAAGACTTGAAGGCAACGTATGATCGTAGGTTATGCTTTTGTCGTTTACCGACGAAACGTTGATGTTGCTAAAATCCGCCGATAAATCAACGGCTTTAATATAGAAGTTGATTTTAATCTCGTCGTTTAGATCAAGCATGGTGTTTGCGATATTATCTATCACGGATATGTTTTCTAAGAAACTCTTACTAAATTTAAAATCTTTCGCATACGCCGATTTTACTCTGTAGCCGTTTGTCCCTTTGGTTAAAATTTTCTTTAAAAATCTATCGTAAAACTGATTCCAAGCCCCGTTTTTCCCGAAAAAAGCTTTAAATGATTGTATACTAACGGACTGTGCCGCCGTCTCGTCAAATGGGTAAAACGGCATTATTTCGTTTGCGTAAAGGCTGTAAATTTCATCCTGCCATGCCGTATTTAATAAAGTAGAGGCTCCGGATTCCACCTGCTTCCAAGATAGCTTAGATACTTGCTGATAGTAGTTCATAAGCTCTTTAGGTAGCATTTTTGAGTCGTTATTTAAAACTATAAACGGGTCGTTTTCATTTTTGACGCCGCCTATTACATAAGTTATTTTGTCGTTTTCGCTTTGTAACATCTCGTAGTTAAAGTCGAGGATTTTTTTATGGATTTTAGATACATCGTCGCTTATGGTATTTAGTATGCCGTTTTCTTTCGAGCTATCGTTTAGCGTATGGTACGGGCTAAAATCAGAGCTAAAATTTGAAAATAATTTTCTAATCTCGGTAGAAGGATAGCCAAGACTGTATATGTATTTTAAGAAAGTTTCGTCGGTTAGAATAGTATTTGCATTTAGCGTATCTACAAGCGAATTTACCGGGTTTTTAACTTTCGATAATATCTCTAGTTCATCTAAAGTTTCTTTTCTGGAGTTAAATTTTTTAGGCGTTATGCCGCCTATCACTGTCATCCATCTGGAGCGGTATTTTTGTAAATACAGCCTAGCTATGCCTAAGCGTAGAGCCGATTTATCTTCATTTGCATCAAGTCCGCTTGCTTGTTTGTTTTGAAATAGCCATTTTTCTATATTCGCCGAGTCGTCTATGTAGGAGCTTAGATTTGATAAGAACTGCCTCATGCCCTCTTTCGTATAAATTTTATTAAACGGCTCAAAGGCGTTGCTGTTTTCTATAACGCCGTTAATTCCGGAAATTTCTTTTTTTATATCGTAAAATTCTTTTTCATTTTTATAAGATATAAATTCCAAAAGAGAATATAGCCTTTCTAGTCTTTCTACTTTTGCAAGTTTGTCGTCGGCTGCTTTGATGGATTTTAAATTTTGAGGTATGTCTTTTAAATCGGCATTTAATACGCTATCGACGTGCGATAAAAAATCATCTTGATTTACGTTGTATTTTTCAAATTTAGCCCAATTTGTCTTGATCCAAATTTTAAACAAATTAGCATTTATAAAATCTTTATCGAACAACGATTGGTACATATAAAAGGCTTTTATGAGATTGTCCGGGTTTGTCTCGGTCTCTAACATATTTTCCATCTCGACAAGAATGGTATTTTTAAGAAAATCTATCGTTAGCTCCGTATACAAGTCTTTGGCAGACTTAAAACCTTTGTAGGATATATCCAAAAGCGGATATTCAAATTTAGTATCCCCCGAAAATAGTCTAGGGTATATTTTTAGGGCGTCTTTTAGATTGCGTAATAATTCTATCTTTTGAGTAGGGGTATAGTCTTTGTATCTTTGGCCGTCAAGTAGCATGGATACCGAAAGCATAGCATTCTGCGCCTCTAGCTCTTTTGCCGATTTTAGCTTTAGAAAATGGCTACACGCAAAGTAAGCGGCGGTACAAATGAAAACTATTAATGCGTAATTTAAAATTTTTGCTCTTAGGCTTGTATTTAAATTAGGGTTTACCAGGTGGCCTTTAAAAACAATATCTTTTAGTAGTGATTTAACAAAATAGCTTTGCTTGCTATAGTTATTAAAGGCTCTAACTAACGGCTTTTTCACACCGTATCTATCGCACACCGTATTTACTAGATAGTTTATAGGCACGTTTTCTTGAAATGCGCTAACAAAGTAAACGCCTTTGATCGGCGAACTATTTTTTAATGAATTTTCGTCTTTTAATTTTAAGGTAAAGTCGCTTACGAGCGCAAACAGATTGTCTAGTTGTTTTAAGAATAAATAAGAGCGTTTTTTGTCCTCGAGGGAGTGGGAAAGCGAGTTTTTACTCATTATGTTGTAAAGTAGCGAATGGCTTAGCTCTTTAAAATCATTATCTAGCTCGTCTTTATTAAAGCTATTTGGCAAGCTGAGTCCAAAAGCTTTATTTGCGACATCGTCTTTAAAAAGCTTAAAATAATCACCCATGCCCTCGACTAGGTCGAGTTTGCTAAATACCACATAAATAGGAAATTTTATTTTCAAGCTATTTTCGCAGTCGTTTACTCTTTTTACCAGGTATCTTATTAGATCATTTGAGTACTCTTTGGGATTTTCTAAAAACTGTTGAGTATCCACTATTAAAATAGCGCCGCCTAACTTAGAGTGAAAAATATTTTTATTTAAGAAATTTAAAAACTCTTTCCATATGTTCTTTTTTATGAGAAAGTCTTTGTTTTTTTCTACGTCATCCTCGGGAAGCTCGTCCGTTGAAGAGGGATTAAATAAAGCCTCTTGCGAAAAATGAATACCTTGTGTATCTATAAGGGCTCCGCTCTTTGATATGTAAAGATTAAAATTAGTCGTGCTTTGATGTATTTTTTTGTATGTATCAAGGCTATCTCCAAGCGGGTATTCTATATTAGAATAATTAATGAAAGCGCTTTTGCCGGCTCTTTCATTTCCTATTATCATAACAAGCGGTATTTTTTTAAATTTTATATCGTTTTTCCAAGTATTTTTTGCTTCTTTTACGGATATAAAAAAATTTCTTTTAGCTTTATTTACGGACTCGTTTGATTCCTTTTTTATCTCTTTTATTTGCTGCCTTTTATCGTCTTTTATAGAAGAGAAGAATTTTATCGTTGCGCGCAAAGCAAAAATAACGAATGCAATTAGCCAAAAAATGCAAAGGGCTATTACCCTAGATGACGTGTTTGCAAAAATATAAACATCGCTAAAAGCAATATCGGGGCTATACCGCCAAAACAGAACGCTAATCGCAATAAGCGATATAAAAATAGAGACGCCTTTTATTTTAAAAATACTAAGAATTCTAGATATGAACGAGAGAGACAACTTTACCACCGATCCAAGATTTGATTAAATAATTATTTGATTATATCACAACTTCTTAAAAATTAAAACGAATGCTTAATTTGGATTTATGAAATATCAGGAGTATAGCCTAAAAAACATCAAATAAGAGCCTTTTTTATCTTTTCCTATTATGGAGCCGTAGCCTAATTTGCTATGAGAGTCGTCCCCTAGCTTAAGATTCATTTTTGGGGAATATTTTATGTTTATGTATAAATCCACGGCAAATTCGTTATTTGTAAGAAAAATCACGCTTTGTTTTAACTTGTCGTATTTTTGCCCCTTTGGAAAGTATTTAATGGCTTCGTCGTAATTTATGCCATTTATATAAATAGCCATTTTACTTTGATAGTCCAGCGCTTTCTTGCCCAGTATAAAATTTTTACTTAAGCGGTTGTTTAGTTTACCTAGACGGCTTCGTTGCTTTGGCTCTATAACTACCTGATGCGGGATATTTTCCAATATAAAAAGTTTATTTTTAAGATTAAAGTTATATTCTAATACCCTTTGTATTTGTAGTTTCGGTCTCCTTAAGCTTAGTAGTAGCGGCGCAAACGGTAGATAAGACCTGGCCACCTCTTTTTCGTCTATGCCTAAAATATTAAATAATATAGTTGAAATTCTATCGCTAAAATCTTTCTTAAAAGATTTGGGATAATTTTGCATGGATACGCTCTCAAAAAATATCCATAGCAAATAATTATTAAAAAAGTCAAAAAATAATTTCCAGTTTTCGTTATCGCTTCTTGAAAATTTATCTAGCATATAGCTTGGTAGCTGTGAAGAGCTGCCATATAGCCCCATAAAATTTACCATTATTTCTAGAAAATTTTTCTCTTCTTCATTGTTTGGCCTAACATATTCTATTTCTTTATTGGGATGACCTAGTTTTGAGCTATTTCTTAAAACGATATCGTTTTTGTCGTAGTTGTTTAAGGCTTTCTTGATAAGTCTATAAAAAGAAGTTTGTCCGGTTAATTTCACAGTAGCGCTTTATTGCCGCTATGAAGCGGATAGTCTATCGTTATTTTACTTTGGGTACATTTTACTTTTAGCTCGCAGAATGAATTTATAGAGGCAAAGCTAGCTAGAAATTTAGATAAAACCAGCCCCGCGATATAAACTTCGCCTATGCTATAAAATTTACTTTCATCCATATAAAATATACACAATGTGCCTTTTTTCGTCATACGCCCGTCTATTCTATAAATGGATTTGGTCTTTATGTCTTGTAGCGAGCTTACCAGAATTTTAGATACTAAACTATCGCCGAATGAAAAGGCGTCCAATACGGCTAAGAATGATTTTTTTTCGAGTATGGTTTGATAACTAAAAGATAATATGGATACGAGTCGCCAAAGTAAATTTCCGTCTATCGCAACCTTTTGCATAGATGTGGGGACTGTAATATTTCTTGTATTAATTTCAGGGCGAGTAGGAAATTCGTTTATTTCCGATATTTTAAGCTTTGAGGGTAAATTTCCATTGCAGCATAGCGTTTCTACCGTTACCGTTTGATCTTTTTGAGAACTTGAAAAAAATGAAATCTCTTTGTATGGATTTAAATTACCGTCCAACTTATCGCCTAAAGAGTAAAAATCGTCTATATTTTCGCCGTTAAAAAAATTAAATCGTTCAAAACTTTTGTAGTTTTTTAGCACCCTTCTACCAGTATCGCTACTATGCGCAACTACTTTGGTTACTTGAACTATATCATAAGCATCAATCTTTGCCCTATCTAAAAAAATCCTATAACCGTTTTTATTGTTGTTATTTAATATAGGCTCTGCGCTCATATCGAATAAATTTATAGCCGGGGTAGAAGATAAGGAAAAGTGCTCAACTCTTGGAAAATAGCCATTTGGAAGGCTTCTATCAAATACAAATTCGATAGTAAAATTTCTAGAGCCGGAAGATTTTAGCATGTCCAAATCTTTTATTGATATAAAATTAAATTTATACGGCATAAAAAATAGTTCCTGCAAAAGAGCAAATGCCTCAAAACCGAAATCTTCATAATCAAGAAGTTTATCGTCAAGCCCTAATACTTCAAGCGATGAAGCCGGAAGATTAAATGTTTCTCCGCTATCGGAACAAAATATAATAATTTTTTTTAGGTATGTTTTCATCCACATAACTAGCGTAGAAGACATATATACGTCATTGCCTAGATATAAATTAATGCGGTTTAAACCAATATCTGACAGGCTTATTTCGTCTTTCGTGATACTTAATTCCAGTTTTAAAACATAATCGCTTTTGTTATTGTCTAGATACGTTTTATTTATCTTTAAAGGATACAAAAATACGTCATATGCTGTTTTAAATTTGCATTTTACGTCATTAATCGGTCTGGAAACTACGACCGAGCCTTTGGGTATGACTGCGCTATTTTTTTTGCTATCGCTTTTTAAAGAAAATTCTTGAATACATACCGAAGGTATCGGGTTGGTATAGTTTGGCGATACGATATTTACGAGCGACTCAGCGATAAGCGGTATATTTTCATCGAGTTCTTGATGGATTTTAGATGTAAGTATGGCTAAGTTTTCTATTATTCTTTCGACATCGGGATCTTTGCTGTCCGTATTTAAAAACGGTGCTACTTTTGGAAATTTTTCTATAAAAAGCTCTCTCATTTCACGAAGATAGGCCATTTCTTTATGAAAATATAACACGTTGTTTTCGTTTTTTTTCATCACAAAACCTCGCAATACCTATTGTTGCGAAAAGTTACTTTTATGGCAAATTCCTTAAAGGCATCATTTTGCCTAGTATATCTTATATTAAAAGTTAATTGCCACGGCTTTAATGAATCGTCGTAGTTTATGGCGACTATATTAATTCTATTTTCATATTTTTGAATGAGGTTGTATATTTCTTTTCCCATTAGCTGGCAGAGTTCGTGCGAATCAATGTTTAAAAAAGACATATCCGGTAGGCTTGAGCCTTGTATGGTTATACAGTCGTCAAATTTGGAATTTAAGAGTATGCTTATATTTTCTTTTATATCGTTTAAAATATCTTGGCGATAGGGATTGTCTGCGTTTTCTTCATTTAGTGTATGCAAAACCCTATCGCTTAATGACATAGTCCGCCCAAATTTATTCTTTATCTAGTTTTCCGACCAGAGATAGCTCAAAATTAGCGCCCATAAATTTAAAGTGCGGTCTAGCTAGTAGCTCTATTTTATACCAGCCAGGCTCGCCAGGAATATCGTTTACGTTTATTTTAGCGCTTCTAAACGGCCTTCTGCTCCTTACGTCTGCAGGCGGATTTTCTTGATCGGAAATGTACTGTCTTAGCCACTCGTTTAAACCGCGCTCTACATCTGCTCTTTCCTTCCATGTACCTATTTCCTCTCGCTGTAAAACTTTGAGATAGTGAGCTAAGCGGGATATTAAAAATATATAAGGTAGCTGCGTGCCTAACCTAAAATTCGTTTCAGCCTGTTTTCCTTCCGGAGTATTTGGGAAAATTTTAGGTTTTAGAGCCGAATTTGCAGAAAAAAATGCGGCGTTATTGCTGTCTCTACGCAAAGTAAGAGTGATAAATCCGTTTTCGGAAAGTTCGTACTCCCTTCTATCTGTTATCAAGACTTCAGTCGGTATTTTTGCCTGCACGCTACCGTAGTTTTCATAAAGATAGGTAGGCAGATCCTTGACCGCTCCGCCGCCTTTTGGACCTATTATATTACCGCACCATCTAAAATCAGCAAAACTCTCCGTAAGTCTTGTGGCAAACGTATATGCCGAATTGCCCCAAAGCAAGTGATCATGGGAGCCTTCTACGTTTTCTCTATAGTTAAAGCTTTTTATAGGATTATCCTCCGGCAAATAAGGCGAACGAGTTAAAAACCTGGTTGCTAGCAAGCCCACGTATTTTGCATCCTCGTTTTCTCTAAAAGTTCTCCATCTGGTGTATTGAGGACCCTCAAGCATACTTTTCATATCTTTTATATTTTCTAGCTCGGCATAGTTTTCTAGGCCGAAGAATTTTGAGGATAAGGATGTTAGAAACGGAGAGTGGCTCATAGCGGCGATGGAGGACAT
Source organism: uncultured Campylobacter sp. (assembly GCA_963518005.1). Lineage (GTDB taxonomy): Bacteria > Campylobacterota > Campylobacteria > Campylobacterales > Campylobacteraceae > Campylobacter_A. The sequence continues at coordinate 13,539 of CAUQJU010000002.1, read as the reverse complement.
TTTATTTAAAAACGTCATATCGGTATTGGTTTTGTCAAGCTCGTAATCGCCTATAATCGCCCCTATCGGCTCTCCGCCGAACTGGCCGTATTCATGGGAGTAAACCTGCTTATACATTACGCTTTGCGTAATATCCAAATTTGAATCAAAATCCTCAAGAGCTTCTTCTTTGGTTATATCGGAGAGGACGATTTTGATATTTTCGTTAAAATTTGTTCTCTCTACTAAGAATCGGATACCTCTCCATGTCGACTCAAGTTTTTGGAAATCTTTATTGTGAAGTACTTCGTCCATTTGCTTTGACAAAAGATCGTCTATGTGGGCTATCATTTCATCAAGAGCAAGTTTATTTATCTTCTCTTCCGGGTTTTGGGACGTTACTATATTTGAGATAAATTCCGCTACGCCCTTTTTTACTATACTGTAACTTTCGTCGTCTTTGGAGTACTTGCTTTTTTCCATAATACTTTCGATAATAGGCGTTTTAACTTTTACTTCTTGCATTTTTACTTCCTTATTTTACGTCTTTGGAGTCTTTTATTTCCAAAAGAAGCTCTTGTTTTGTTTTCTTGTCTTTTAATGCATCTAAAACCGCTTTTCTGAAATCTGGAATATTTCCCATCGGACCTTTTAGCGACACCAGCGCTTTTCTTAACTCCAGGAGTTGATTTATTTCAGGAATTTGTTTTGCTATGTTATCCGGAGAGAAGTCTTTCATATTTGATATTTTAAGCTCTATGTTGATCTCATCTGAGCCCAAGCCCAACTTATTCTCTACGGTAAAATTTGTTTTTATATCCATTTTTTGCATTACTTGGTCGAAATTGATTTTATTGATGGACACTACCTCTCGCTCTTCAAGCGGAGTGTCGTTATGGCCGGTCAGGTTTGCCATAACCATAAGCTTAAGCGGTAGCTCTACATCGGCCTCTTGGTTATTCGTTTTGGTTTTATACGTTATATTTATACGTTCTTTAGGTGCGACGGAATTCTCGGCCATATTGTGTCCTTCGTTTGAATTTAAAATTAGTCTCTAAATTATATTTAAAAGAATATTAAATCCTATTTAAGTATTTTTATCGGTTTATAGTCTTAAAATGATTTAGCTTCTTCGTATATATCGCAAAGATACTCTTTTAGTTCGGTATTTTCTATAAAATTTACTATTTGAGCGTATATGGTTTTTGCGTTACTTTTCATGCCTTTGTCGGAAAAAGCGCTCGCCATTAAAAGCATAGAGTTTAAATTTTCTCTGGAGTTGTTGGTTGTATTTTTGGAGTTTATGTCTATTAAAATTTTATTTATATCTAAGTCATTGATATTTTTGTCGGAAGTATTTTTTGGCTTAGTATTCTTTTGGCTCATGAAAAAATCAAAAGTTTCCTTAGGACACATGTCTTCAGAGTTTTGAAATTTTAATTTTCGTATATCTATATGGTTGTTTAAAAATACGGCAGTTTGTTCTGATATGTAATTTTCTATGAAAAATAGATTATTTTTTCTTAAAAATTTACAAAATATCATTAAGCCCTCTATCCAAAAAGGATTTAGGACCAAATTTCTTATAAAAAGTATTAAATTTTCTAAATTCAGCGATTCTATATTTTTAATGTTTATAATTAAATTTTGATCAGGATATCTAACTGGCGAGATAAAATCGCTGTTTGTAGGCAAAGCCTTAATTCTGCCCCATAGCGCTTGCATAAAAATAGCATATGCATTGATGTTTTGCAAGTCGTCCTTAAGAAGCTCAAGCGATAGATTTACGAAAAAGTCTCTATATTCCCTATCATTGATGGCTTTAATATCCGTATGAGTTGCAAAATTCAAAGAAATCGTAGCGTGCGTATTACTTTGAGGCTGGTCGGCGATTTGCGTATGCGACGGTTGTACATTTTCAGATTCGGATTGCTTTGACGCGTAAGCCGAGATATCGATATTTACAAATTTATGATCTATAATTTTTTCTAGTTCGTTTAGCAAAAAGACTATGGAGTCTACAAAATTTTGAGAACAATTCAAATTTTGTTTATTCAATTCTTCTATAAAACCGTCCAATGAATTAATAAAAATTTTTCTTTTTATAGCTAGTAGTTTTTCCGTTTGGCCAAGCCTTTGCGGATCATCTTTAAGTGCTTCTAAAAAAAATTCTAAAACGTCTTTGAGAATTTCATAGTTTTTGGGTAAATTTATATTCGTAGCCGCTATGCATAAAAAGCTAAAAAATTTCGTATCTAGAGAGAATGATTGTAAAATTTGATAAGAACAATCAAAAACCCTATCCCATTTTATGGTTTCGTGAGCCAGTGTTTTGTATTTAGACATCTCGTCTTGCAACTCATCCAAAAAAGCATCATTGGAAAAATCTTTATTCAACTCATAACATAACTGCATTTAAAACCCCTATATATTTAAAATCTGATAGCTATTATTAGTTAAAATCATAAAATTATTTACCTTAATAGTATTTTAAATTTACTTTGATATACTTGTACAAATATACTACTCAAGGTTATTAATCGTGTTTAAAAAAGCGCTTTTAGCAACTATTTTTATGATATTTATGGTAGGTTGCGGCCAGATACAAGTCGGCATAAACAATATGCCTAACTCAAACTTAAATAATCGCGGCGATAATGTTCCAATAACCGTTATAGTTTATCAGTTAAGCGATATTAAGAAGTTTGAAGAGGCTACCGAGATGGATCTTATTGCAAAAGAAAACGAAGTACTAGGAAGAGATAAGATTGATTCCATTAAGCTTCAAATTCAACCAAATGCCAATGCATCTATCGTGAAAATAGACAAAGAAAACGTTCCTTATGTAGGCGTATTGGTACTTTATGCCGATCAAGGAAAAACTAAAATAAAGGAGTTCAAAAAGACTTCAGACATAAAAGAGGATTATTTAATATTTAGCATATCGGACAAGGATATAAAAGCTCTGGGCGCAAAATCCTTAGTAGTAAAAGAATAAAAGAAAGCTTGTGTAGATATGGCTGAAAATTTAAAGGTCGTTTGGTATAACGGAATGAGCGTCGATAAGATTCACTTTGAGCAGCAAGAAAGGTATCTTGAGAGAAATATAAATTTAAAAACCATATCTTCTTTTTCCAACCTTTACGGTATTTTGGATATTCAAATTTCAAGCGAGTTGCTAGAGCAAGGAAAAATAGGACTAAGAAGTATTTCTGCCATCGTTCAAGACGGATCCGTATTTAACGCCCCGGATGAAGATGAGCTCCCCGAGCCTCTAGAAGTAGAGTTTGATTCATTATCCTCGTCTATAATAGTTTTGAAAATACCTATGAGCAATTTAGTAGTCGACGTCAGCTTGCAAAATAGCATAACAAGCTCTAAATTTAAAGCAACCAGAGCCCTTATTAGCTCCAAAGTTCATGATGATGCTAGTGTCGATGTGCTAAATGATTTGAGCGACGAAGAAGAGTATCTACTGGGATCGGCCTTTGATCAGGATAAAGAAAGCATCGTTCTTGCTAGTCTTAAAACCAGTTTAGGCGTTTTGGGCAGCAAGACCCCGTATGAGCTAGAGATTCCGATTTGTAAAATACAAAATATTAGCTCAAGTAAACAAATAAAGTTAGACGATAAATTTATTCCGACCTGCCTTGATATAGGCAAGCATCCGTTTATAAGGCAATTTATCGATGAGATGATATATTCGACAAGACAACATAAGCAGACTTTTTTAGGCATATTTAAGGGTATAGATCAGTCAAAAAATACTCTTGATTTTACCACTTATTTGACCTTAAATATGCTAAAAAAATGGAGTCTTAACTTTGCATCTATAGCAAATAGGCAAAAAATTCATCCTGAATTTTTATATGAGAAGCTAGTTGATTTTCAGGCCGATTTGACCGCCTTGAGCAACGACGATAGTTTTAGCGATTTTATAGCCTATAAACATGACGATCTAAGCACTACTTTTTCTCTACTTATTAACAACATAAGGCTATTGTTTTCCAAAATCATCTCCCCAAAATACGTCATGGCGCGCATCGTATCAAATGCTCACGGCTTTTTTGACTGTATGTTTGATAACGCTGGTATTATTGAAAAAGGCGAACTATTTTTGGCTATTAGCTCTAATGTTAATAGCGATTATTTACTTAAGAATTTTAAAGAACAGTGTAAGATTCATACTCAATCTAGCATTAAAAATATAGTGGCATCCCAGCTTAACGGCCTTAATATCGAACAGGTTTCAATCATTCCAACCACTCTTCCAAGATTAAACGGGTATGTTTATTATAGACTAGACAAAAACGACAAGCTATTCAAGTCTTTTATCGGCGAGAATATTATCAGCGTATATGTCACAAATAATATAACTAGCCCGGATATAAAAATGTGGGCTATACTATAAAATTTTAAAGGCCTATAGGTGCAAAGTAAAGATAATTCATTTTCTATATTGTTTGAAAGTCGACTCCAAGGGCTTGGGACAAATCAGGCCCTAGATCATGTCTTGCCGCTTTTGCTTCTAGCTAATAGAATGTCAAAGATACAAAATATTTCACAAGAGCAAATGGTTGGTTTAAAAGAGAAATTAACCAATGATATACTTAGCATAAGCTCAAAACTGGCTAGTCTTAGAATTTATGATGAAGACGATATTACTAGGCTTAGATACTGCGTCTGCGTCTTTATAGACGAAAGCCTTATGAAAAATGAACTCTTTATGAATAGTTTTTGGGCAAATAATACTCTTACTATTAGACTATTTAACGAAAATTTAGGTGGAAATAAATTTTTTGGTATAATGGAAAAATGGTTTGAAAACCCCGCAAAAAACAAAGATCTTTTGGAAGTCGTTTATGCTTGTTTAACTCTTGGGTATAGGGGCAAATACGACCTTGAGAATGATTGTAACGAAAAGATCGGATATCTTTGTGAAAGTATAGCATCGGCTATTGCCCCCTTGATAGGTAGCAATGAAGATACTTTATTTAAAAAAGCCTATACTCCTTCTAAACCCGACAATATACTGAATAATTTTAATTTTGGCGGAGCTAAAGCTCTTGCAATACTGATAGCTATAATAGCGGTCGCGCTTTCATTTATGTACTCAATCTATAGCCTGGATAAGGAAAACATAAAAAACAATACAAGCATTAATAATAAAATCGACGCTTTTATGAGAGATTCTAATACAAAAACATAGTTAGTTTTATTATATTATACTAAAATTGATAGACATCCTGCAAGCATCAAGAGTCGGGGCCAAAAAATCCTCTTAAGTTTTATTAGGCCTAAATTTTATGAAGTATAGTTAAATTTAAAACATGAAGATAAATTTACATCTTATTTTTATGTATTGGATAAGATTTAATCTGATATTTTATAAAAAGATTCAATAAAGCCTAATACAAATATAATAATCATTGAGTTACGATAAGAGCTACGATCCTATAAGCAACCAGCGTAGCGAAGTTGAAAAATAAATATGTAGTCCGCTCCAAAATTTCAGAAAAGAAATTTATACAAATTTTTATGTTATTTCTCGGCCAATATAGAAGTTGTATAACATGGGAATTTATCAATTTTAAAAAAACAATCGATCTTGTGCTTGGCTTTACTTGCTTGATACTGACAGGATGCGCTTTTTTAAAAAATAGGTAGAGGTGCAGCAGATAAAACGCCGGTGTTTAACTTTGCTTTGCTTGTTGTTGCTCCCTAAAAAGATACAAGCATAGCGGAGTAAAATAAAATGAGGCAGTATGTTTTATTTGCTCAGATAGTTAAAGACTGCTCTATAAATGAACCAATACGATATTATCATTGCTTCTCAAAGAGAGCATACTCTATCAGTATCAAAGTTAATAACTAAATCTAAGAGCAAATTAGATGATAGCGTTAAATTTTGGATTACCGGAAGAAACATGACGGTTTGGTTGATTACGGAGCTAAAGCACATTGTAAGGTGGTAGAGCATTCTAAGAATGAGCTTTAGCTACGCTGCGCTTGCTATTTTGAAAGAAAGAAATGATAAATCATATGAATGGTATGGCAAACATTTCTTGCTTCTTCTAAAGGTATACGCTCTGCTCTATTTCACTACGCTTGTAGCTTTTCAAGACAGTGAAGTAGAGTTTAGATATAATACCAAAGCTACACAAAATTTGTATCAAAATTTTTTAAAATCGATAAGAGGTCTTATAATCAGTAAGACTAAGCCACAGCTAAAAATTTACTTAGGTTTAATTGAGCCTTAAATTTTTATCGTTAAATATCTCGATATGACTTGTTTTAAATTCCTTTTCTAAAACTTGCATTTGAGTCTCTCTCGCCTCTTCAGTAAAAATAGGTACGATATTTTGAATGCCGAAATTATCTATCAAAAGCGGAAGCATATTCGTATATCTTTGCTTTTTTAAAGAATACAAATTTTTAAGCTTCTCATCGTATTCATAGATCGGTCTTTCTTCAGCTTCCTTAACACAAGCTTTCCCTAAAATAGTTACGACTTTCACATTTTACTCTTCGTTTTGCATATAGGTTAAATCATAATGCTTAACTGTATAATCGCTAGTGGAAACGTACTGTAAATGCCTATCATTTGGTATCGCAAACATCGCTCCGGCTATACTTACCGCTTTTTGCCCTCCCGTGACGTCAAATACGATATCATCTTCCGTAAAGCCCTCTTGCCCAAGCTGGCTATATACGTTTTCTAAAAATTTATAGACGCTTTTTGCATCTTCAAAATCATCTATCTCGTACTCGTTTACTATATCCGCAAGCTCCTTACCAAAAAGATTTTGCACGCATTTTAAAAATTTATCTTTATCCTTGATAGATTCATTGGAGCAAGCCACTATAATCTTTTTAAGCCCTTGTTTATGATAGTCGATAGCTGTAAGAGGCATCATGTAATTACTATCTTTAAATTCCGCTACATTTTTAAATTTCATTAAATCATCCATGTTATCACGATTCTTGCTTAAAAATAACACCAAAACTTTAGCTATTTTAGGTCTATCATTTATAAATATATCAACATTAGGAATATCTTTAGGAATTATCCGCTTAATTACCCAAAAAATCGCTATAGAACATAAAATTTGAACTAGCATAGTGCCGTCTTTGGTGCTCCATTTTAAAATTTCGCCGCCGAAAATTTTATCTAGTAGCGACGACATTCCGTTTGGTAGCCAAGCAAAAAATAGCGATACCCCGGCTATAATAAAAAACGTCTTATACCCTAAAGAGGCGCTTCCCAAAAGCGAAACGATTATTTTTTGAAAATTTCTTTTTTCGTAATGCATCATTTTTTAAATTCCTTTAGCATCTCCATTATCTTTAACGTATCTTGATAGTCTCTGTCTTTTTCCGGCCTTTTTTGCTTGGTCTGTTCTTTCCATCTTCCAATCTTTTTAAACATGTCTCTTAATCCACAAAGCGCTTCAAATTTCATATCGTCAAATTTATCGGTTTGACTTATCGCTTTAAATAAGACTGTCGCTTCGGGCATATTTTTATAAATGGGATCGTTTTTGAGCTTATAAATTCTTTTATCCAGTTCGCTCATATTGCTTGTAGCTTCTTGTAGCTCTTTTTCTTTCATTCGAAGTTCTATTTCCTCTTTTAAAGCCTTCTCTTTTTCTATTAGATCGTTTGCAAATTCTTGATAGTACGATATGCTTTGCTGATCGGATAATGGAACTGCTTGTACCGTATTTACATTTGTAAGTTTAATATACCTATCCAAATAATAGCGACGATCGCTATTTTTACTTTTCGCAAAATCTTCAAGATTCATATATACCAATTCAGAATTACCTTCGTTATCTTGCTCGCTAGCCATTGAAAATAAATTTTTTATCTGCTCACTTTCGTGCCATTTTATCTTGCCGTCGAAAATTTCACCGTTCATAGCTGACTCAAAATCCTTTAAATACTCCTTAACTTCTTTGCTAAATCCATTGAAGTCTAAGACGCTGAGTTTAATTTTGCCGTATCCTAAAGGCTTCGCCATACCGATAGAATGATAGCAAAGATCGTTTTGATGAAATGTAATAGCTGATAGCAATGCTCCAATCTCAATAGGCAAGAGATTATGGACTACTATTTTGCATCTAAATTTTGATCCAGATTGAAGTGGCGTGATAGCTGTTTCTATATTTGCTGTTTTATCGCCAGTATCACTTGTAGCGACGCTTTGACCTTTATGCGTCGGGTATCGTTTAAAACCAGATAATGCGGCATTTCTATCATTATAAGTAGCGTATTTTTCGCCATTTTGCTTTATGTAAATCGGATAATAAGATGCTTTTGGGGAACCCAAGACTACTTTTACCTCATTGCCTAAATTTACATTTTGGATAGCTTTGGCGTGAGATACAAAAACCCTTCCTTTTAAGGACTCTTGTTTATTTTTAATTTTTCTACTATGTCCAAATATAATTTCTGACAAATCGGGCTTACTCTCTTTTATTTGTGTATGAGCCAAGACCTCTTTTACGGATTTATCAAAAGGTAATTTATAAAGATATGAAAGTCCAAAATGAATGACCTCATTGCCGTTAGCATGAAAAAATACGGGGATTTCTTTGCCACTTTTTAGTTTTTCTTTCCAGAAAGTCCAGTCGGCAGACTGTACGGGCTGCTTTTTCCTGCCGTCAAAATAAGCAAATTTAAACACTTCAAACACACAGTCGCTTACATTAAAAATTTTCGCATCTTGTTTTTGTATAAAGACAAAATCATAATTTTTTCCACTGAGGTTTACCTTATCGTCTTTTCTAGCCGACGGATGTCCTGTTAACACAACTTTACCTAATAACGAGCCTCTGTCGTCAAATTTCACTATATTTCTACCGTTATTAGACCCATCTTTTGAAAAATTATAAATTTTATCTACATTTTCAAATTTGATTAAATCATATTTGGCGCAAGCGTTTTTAAGCGGATCATTTTTATCGTCAAAGTTGTCTTTTAGAAACCTATTTCTATAGTCTTCTTTACCATATTTAGAACCTATATCCTGATATTTAATACGATAAATCCCATCACACTCTCTTATTTTAAACTCATTACCTTCCTTATATAACCAACCGCACTTGATATCTTTTATTACATTATTTTTATAATCCGAATTGTTTAAATCACGCATAGAGTATTTTTTGTCATCTATAAAGTTCATAGCTGAAAAGCTCATTATCTCAAGCACGCTTCTTATCATGCCTTTTATGCTGGTTGCGGGGATATAATACTCTTTGCCACCGTTTTCATTTATAAAGTGACAAAACTCGCTCAGATTTTTGCTATCCTTTATAAAAATAGGACTTTTGGCGGTTATCTCAAGCTCAATTACGCCGCTCTCTCCGTCTTCAAACGGCACGTCGTGAATGTTTTTAAGAGCATCCTCGCTTGCCCAAGGCGGATAAAAAATTTTATCATTTAGCGGTACGAAATTATATGGAGCGGTTATCATTTTTTATCCTTTTGTTCTTTTACAAAGCCTACAAATACTATCTTTTGAAGCTTTGATACAGGCAAACCCTCAAGAGTTCCGTCCTCTTGAAGCACTTCGCAAAACTCGTCTTTTTCATCTTTCCAAATTTGAACCATTTTTATTTTTACATCCTTAAATTTAGAGTAAAATTCCTTTACATCGGGATTTTTTAGCGGATCTAAATCTATGCCCTTTAAATCCGTCTCATCAACAAACCAGTTATCGTTTATCTGTCGTATTGAGACGCTGTTTTTCAAATTTGCGTTAAAAAAATGCGCCTCGTAAATCAAATCGTCATTATCTAAGCCAGGTGTTCGTTCGCCCGCTAAAAATAGGTGCTCTTTATCTATTTTTTTGCCCATTAGCTGGATATAGCCCTCGTAATCTTTTAAATCATCATTGACGTATCTTAAAATTTCATCTCTATTTTTTCTCATCTGATAGCTCCAATCTTTTGCCGTTTTTCATGACTTCGCCTTTAAAAAATCCATATCCTTTAGTAGTTGCTCCGCCAAGCGGTAAATGTCCTTTGATTACATCATTTAAAGCGGCCTCAAACGCATCCAAAGATGCCTTTGACACATTATTTTTTACTAAAATTTCGACACAAAAACCGCTTCTTTTTTTACCTTTTTTATCTACTTTATCTGACTCTATCTCAACTTCTATCTCAAAATTGTTTCGTTGAGCGATAGCTTTTTCTTGAAACAAAGCGCTATCAATCACTCCGCCGGTAAAACGATCGATACTTATATGCTCAAAAACCCTCGTATCTTTTGCTTCGTCATAATCCAAAAAGCAATCGCTAATTAAAATTCTGCCTTTGGCTCCTTTTTCGGTTTTGCTTTTTTCATATCCGAAAATTTCTCTTACGGCTTGGTTTTCACTGCCGATCTTGGCTTTTTCACCGAATTGTTTATTAATTTTATTAAAATGAAACGCCGTTCGGTGCGATAATGCGCCTTTTACCGAGCTTGCGGGGATTAGAATTTTACGTTTGCCAAGGCATTTGTTTTCATAGTCTATCACGCACTCAAGCGCGGGCGTTTGATCAGCGTCCTTGTCGCCAAAACCGCTTCCAAACATAAAAAAATCATCGGGCGAAATTTTAAGCTCGTATCTTAAAAATTTATCATTTGCTTTATTTTTTAAATCAAAATCCAAAAAGATATCGGAGTTAAAATTTAAACTGCTAGAACACTTATCCGCCTCAAACTCACCCCATTTTATTTTTAAAATTTCCAAAGAACCAAAGCCTTTAGAGCTTCCGCCGCCAAGCCTTAGCGTAGGATCGCTAAGCAAATTTAAAATTTTATCAAACTCCTCTTTGTTTCCCTCAAGTTCAAACGAAAATTTAAACCTAGTTCCTTTAAATACGACTTCTTCGTCAAATTTACCCGCGTCTTTTGCCGAGCCGTTTGCGCCTATAGCGACATGATCTCTAATCGGCAAGACATCAAAAAGTCGCAAAAACTCGCTCTTTTGCAAAAGCAGCTCTTCGCAAACCATGCCTTTTTCATCCAAAAGCAAAGCATTTGAAACGATGAGCTTTGAGCCTTGTTGCTTATCCGGATCGCACTCGTCTTTTGTGCCAAAAATCTCATTTGCGCCCTCTTTACCGGCACTATCTTCAAATGCTCTTCGCAAAATTCCGGCTAGCGTTGTGCCAAGAATTATAGGCAAGCCGTTCCAATCTCTTTGCACGGGGGCATCCAAAAACAAATCATTTTTGCCGCCGCCGACTTTTAGCGGAGTTTTAGCCTCGATGATAACGTGCGCTAAAAACCTTTTCATTGCTTTTCTCCTGTGATTTTTTGCATTTGCATTGATAAAAGTAGAGCAAATTTAAGCGAACAAGGATCGCCTTCTACTGCTTTTACAAGCGTATCGCCGCACCCGCCTTTTACTAGGTTGATTTCACCGTTTCTTTTTTCGCAGTCCCATTTTTCTCTTCTTACGCCATTTCGCATAAATTTAGATATTTGAGCCGCTATATTTTTGTTTTTCTCTGCAGTAGTTTGATTTTCTGTTTCATCGCCTTTATCATTCAATACCTTATCGCTAACGGCAACCTCTTTACATATTGATCTTATCGCGCCCCACTGTGATTTTGAAATTTTGCTAAATTTGTCTTTATGGCTTTCTATAAAATTAGCCGCCCTTTCGGCTATTTCAAGAGTTTGTTTTTTCGTGCCCTGCTTTTGCTCTAAAAATTTAGCCAGATCGCTTTTGATCGGCATTTTTTTGGATGAGCGCTCAGTCTGCGCTTCTTTTTGGAATTCTATCGGGTTATCCTTCGCATCGCCGCCGTTTAAAAACCATGGATTTATCAGCACTTCGCCAAAACCTTCGCTCAAATACGCTCCTACGCCGTTTTTTAGCTCGGCTATTTGCTCGGCACTTAGATTTTTTAGAGCGATCACGCTACCTTTATTTATGCAGGCTCGCTCGTAGTCTTTTGTAGCTCTAGCACCGTTATAAGGTGTGAAATTTGAAATCCTAACCTGCGTCTTTTCGTAATCGACATTATTTGCGCCTAAATTTGGCAAAATGTATTTCACGTCGTAGCTCGGACTGCCGTTTTCATCGATTAACGCAAGGCGAGATCTAGCATAAACGAAAGTATATCCTTCAGGCGGCGTAAAGCTTTTAATTTCATCTGTATTTTCGCCTATAAATTTAATCTCCACTGCCCCATACTCAGCGCTCCTTGATTTGCCGAGCCTAGTTGAGCGCTCTAGCGTTTCTTTTACGCGGTTTATGTCGTCTTCGCTCACGCTAGACTCAAATTTAACGCTAAATCGCCATTTCGTCCCGGCCCTAAACGCCTCGTAGCCGTACATTTGGCTATTCCTAGAGCGTCTTTTGCTCTTATCGTATGCACTTTTTTGGGAAAAATCAAGCTCCAAGCTAAGCTGCTCGTTTTTGTCGTTTATATAGCCGCTTCGCATCTGTTTTAGCTGGGTAAATTTGTCAAATTCTTCGCAGCCTAGCAAGTGATGATTGTAAATTTTACCGTCATCAAGCTTTTCGTGAAAATAAGAAAGCGGAATTTTAAAAAATTCTTTGCCGTCTTTGACCGGTGCGGCATCGCAAAATTTCACCGCTCCGCTATGAAAAATTTTAAAAGGATCATTAAAGTCGCCGTATCTGCTAGCAGCCATACCTAAAAATGCGCTTCCGGGGATAAAATCAAGCGAGCCTACCTTGCCCTGCGTATTTGAGCTTGCCTGTAAGACAACAGGGCTTTTAAAAGTTATCTCAAATATAAGCTCTCTCATCATAGCTCCTTAACTTTAAATTCACATCTACCCAGGCCTCGGTTGCGATTTAGCCCCATCCGCTTTACCGACTTAAGAGCTTGGACTAAATTTTGGACAAATTTATCATCTATATTTTCTATCCTTCCGATCAAAGTTATAGGCAAAACGACCTCTATATCTCTTAGAGATTTATCTGCCGCTATTCCGTTTTCATCGATCTTGGTAGCCGAAATGATTTCAAAAAGATTACTCTCTAATTCATTCGACGTTATTTCGGCGGCGATTTCTTCATCTACAGTAGCACTGCTAAAATAGCATTGCGCCTGCGTAGTATCGTCGTTATCCACCCGCTCATCGCCGCTATTGCTCTGCTCCTTTTTACTACCTTGCGAACCAAAGCACAGATCTATATCGCTTTTGTCGCCATCACCCCAAAGTAGCTCCGCCGCCTCACGCACAAGTCCTTTTATAGTTTTGCCCGGCACATACGGAAGGCCTATAGAGTCTTTTACCACGTAGCTATCAAGCGCCGATCCTCCGCTAAGACCGCTACTAATATGCCAATAATCGAAAAATTTAAGCTCGTAATTTATCGTCATCTTTTAGTCCTCCGCGCCCGAAGTAACGGACAAATATTGCAATATATCATAGATAGGAGTTTTTTGTTTTTCATCCTTTTTTAAAACCAAATTTTCGCACGATAGCTCACTGTATAGAGCGCTCAAAGCTTTATCAAATTCGCTCTTATTTTCTAACATCTCATTTATCCTATCTAGCATACTTTTAGCTAGCTTA
>CAUQJU010000001.1:0-23357 GCA_963518005.1 uncultured Campylobacter sp. | reverse complement strand
CAAACTAACAAAGCAAGGCTTGAATAAGGTACAAATTTAGACACTATAAACGGCAAGCCGCTAACATTTAAATGCATTAAGAAAATACGCTTAAGATTGCTATAAATTTTAGCGTTTCGCGGCTTTTTCTATCGCTTCCGCCGCTTCGCAGCCCTCGTTCCAGCCGTAAGCGCACGCCTTTTGCAAATAGTTTTTTGCGCTAGTTACGTCTTTTTCGCCAAGCACCGCGTTGTGGTAAAGTACGCCGAGATTAAAGCATGACATCCCGTCTTTTGCCTCGCAGGCTTTGCGCCAGATTTCGCCCGCTTTTTGCGCGTCTTTTTTGACGCCGAGTCCCTGCTCGTAAAGCGAGCCTAAATTTGCGCAACCTAGCAGATAGCCGCTATCGCAGGCTTTTTTATAGAGCGCGGCGGCCTTTGGCTCGTCCTTTTTAACCCCTTCGCCTTTGCGATACGCTACGCCCAAATTTACGCAGGCTCGCACATACCCCCCGTCGCACGCCTTTTTAAACAGCGCAAATGCCTTTTCGTAGTTTTTGTCCAGGTTGCACTCCTCAAGCTTGATGCCGATGTAGGCAAGGCCTAAGTTGTCGCAGCTCTCAAAATCGCCCGCGTCGCAGCTTTTTTGCAGTCCGTTTGCGTCGCAAGGCGCTTTGTCCTCTGCCGAATAGCTCTCGCTCGTGCCCAAAACAAAAACCGTAAAAAAGACTAAAAATACAATTTTTCTCATCGTTACCTCCGTGCGTTCGTTAAATTTAGCCCCAAAAGACCATTAGTTTTGATACGAACCGGTAAATTTACACGCTTAAACAGGGCGGTTTTTGCCGCGCCGTGGCTAGCAAAGACGGCGGCTAAAAGCGATCAAAAAACTAAATTTAAGCGAGCCGATAAATCTCGTGCCGGCTATAACCGCCAAATCCGTCCAAGCGCTACGCAAATTAAGCCGCTAAACGTCAAAATCCCAAATGCGCGCAAACGGCCGAAAAAAATTTAGACTCGTAAATTTGCTCCGGATTTAAATCCCAAACAAGCTTGCGCGGTAAAGCTTTTATCGCCCTAGTCGTTAAAAAATCAAAGCAAAATCCAAATAAACAGGCGGGTAGTTCAGGCTAAATTTACGCCTTTTTGCCCTTTTTTTTACTCTTTTTATCGCTCTCTTCTTCGCCTTTAAACCAACCTTTTATCTTGTCAAAAATGCCTTCTTCCTCTTCATGCATCGCTTCGCCGCTTTGCACGCCGAAGCTTTCTTGTAGCTTGCGTAGCAGCGAAATTTGCTCTTCGTTTAGCTCTTTTGGCGTTTTTATCGCGATTTGCGCTACAAGCCTGCCGTAGCGCTTGGTATTTACGTTTTTTACCCCGAGCCCGTCAAATACGAATTGTTGCTTATCTTTTGCGCCCACGGGCAGCTTTAGCTCGGTCGTGCCTTTTAGCGTCGGTATCGTGACCGTTTCGCCCAGGATAGCTTGCGTGAAAAATACCGGAATCTCGATATAAACGTCGTTTTCGTGACGCACGAAGCGCTCGTCGGGCTCAACCTCGATATATACGTATAAATCGCCCCTACTCTCGTCTACGGAGACGTTGCCCTTACCGCTTACTCGCATACGCATGCCGTCGTCGATGCCTTCAGGGACGTTTATCTTGACGTTTTGGCGCTCCTCTTTGTATCCGCTGCCGTCGCATTCGCCGCACTTGTCGCTAACGGTCTCGCCGCTACCGCCGCAATACGGACACTCCTGCGCAAAGCTCATAAATCCTCTTTGCTGCACTATACGCCCTCTACCCTCGCAGTGCGGGCAAATGTGCGTTTTGCCGTCTTTAGAGCCCGTGCCTTTGCAGGTTTTGCACGGTTTTTTTATCGTAAATTCCACCTCTTTTTCCGCGCCGAAAACCGCTTCGTTAAATTTTATTTTTAAGGCTATTTCCAAATCAAGCGGATATTTGTCGATGCTTCTTTTGCGGCTTTGCGAGCTTGATCTAAATCCGCCGCCGAAAAACGAGTTAAATATGTCGCCCAGATCGATATCTGCGCCAAATCCGGCAGAACTAAATCCGCCCCTACCCTCAAGTCCGGCCTTGCCGTATCTATCGTATATCGCGCGCTTTTGCTCGTCGCCTAGCACCTGATAGGCTTCGTTTACTTTTTTAAATTTTTCTTCGGCGTCTTTATCGCCTTGATTGCGGTCCGGATGATACTTTAGGGCAAGCTTTCTAAATGCTTTTTTTATGGTTTCAGAGTCGCTATTTTTGCTGATTTCTAAAATTTCGTAGTAGTCTATTTCCACAAAATCTCCTAAATTTTATATATTTAAAGGGGCGATTTTAGCTTATTATTTCTAAAATTTCAAAGTAAGGGAGAATTTTAAACGAGATTAGTAAATTTAGACGAAAATTTAACATTTTTTGGTTATAATCATTTTCGTTAAATCTATACTGAAAGGCCTAAAATGATTAATGTTTTAATGATTGAAGACGATCCGGAATTCGCGCAAATTCTATCCGAGTATTTGAGCGATTTTAATATCAAAGTAACAAATTTCGAAGACCCGTATCTAGGACTAAGCGCCGGGATTAAAAATTTCGATTTACTTATCTTGGACCTTACGCTACCCGGTATGGACGGGCTTGAGGTTTGCAAAGAAATTCGCAGCAAATACAACATACCTATCATCATCTCCTCTGCTCGAAGCGACATCAGCGATAAGGTAGTGGGTTTACAGCTCGGCGCGGACGATTATTTGCCAAAGCCCTACGATCCAAAAGAGATGTACGCGCGCATCATGAGCCTAATCCGCCGCTACAAAAAGAGCAACGAAGTGCAAGAAGAGGCAGTCGAGACGCTGTTTAGGATAGACGAGCGCAGGCACGAGATCTACTACAACAACGAAAGCCTCACGCTAACGCCGGCAGAATATGAAATTTTAAGCTATCTCATAAAGCAACACAGCTTTTCGGTATCCAGGGAGCAGCTTGTTTATAACTGCAAAAGCTTAAAAGACAAGGACTCAAAAAGCTTAGACGTCATCATCGGCAGACTAAGAACAAAAATCGGCGATAGCTCAAAAGCGCCTAAGCATATATTTTCGGTACGCGGCATAGGCTATAAACTCATAGGATGAGATACTCCTTAACGACGAAAATTTCGATAGTTTTCGCCATCGCGCTGACGCTAGTTTGCGTTTTGTTTTATACTTTTGCCAGCATCCAACTAGATAATACGCTAGACAAGATAAAGCAAAAGCAGCTAAGCGCGATAAACTATCTCGTCGCATCGTTTGAAAAATCAAATCCTCCTAGCGATTTGACGGTTTATTTTAAAAATTTCGGGCTTACCTACGTTAAAAACGATAAATTTGCCGCCGACATCACAAACGGCGGCAAAGTAGTCTTCGCCAAACAAACCCCGCTGGGGCTTTTTCAGTCGCTGCTTTTTCAGGACGGACTTTATCTGCATATCAAAAACACGTCGTTTCAAATTTTACTCGAAAGCGACGACGCTAAAAACATAAACGACCCGATATGGGTGGGCTTTATCCTCACGACGGCGCTTTTAGTATCGCTTTACGTTTCGGTTATGAACTCGCTAATGCCGCTAAAAAAATTAAGCTCCGACATCAGAAAATTCGGCGCCGGAAATATGGACGTAAATATAGCCAAACCCGACTCCAACGACGAAATAGCCAAAGTCGCGATAGAATTTGACGCCGCAGCCAGCAAGATAAAAGAGCTGATTCGCTCGCGCCAGCTTTTTTTGCGCACGATAATGCACGAACTAAAAACGCCTATCGGCAAAGGCCGCATAGTATCGGAAATGGTACAAAGCCAAACGCAAAAAAGCCGCCTGATAGCGATATTTGAGCGGCTAGATATGCTCATAAACGAGTTTGGCAAGATCGAGCAGCTACTATCTAAAAGCTACGCGCTAAACTATCAAGAATCCTACTTTTCAAATATCTTAGAACAGGCGCGCGATATGCTGATGATGGAAAAATTCGAAGAAAAAGTGAGCGTCGATATCAGGCAAGACGTCTTACTGCGCGTAGATTTCGCGCTGTTTTCGCTAGCGATCAAAAACCTCATCGATAATGCGCTAAAATACGCCGACGACAAAAAGGCGCAGGTTATCTGCGACAAAGACGGCATCGTCGTAAAAAACCTCGGAGAACCGCTACAAAAGCCCATCGAGTATTATTTGCAAGCCTTTGTCCGCGAAAAAGACAACAAAAGCGGCGGCATGGGGCTAGGTCTTTACATCATCGACCACATCTGCCAGATGCATAAATTTAGCCTAAAATACTCCTACGAAGACGGCTACCACGCGTTTAAAATCTGCACCAAGCCGAAAGAAAACGTTGAAGAAGGAAAGCGTTGAAGAAGGGGCTTGAGAAATTTAATGAACTAGTCGCGGCCTTCGAGCGGTTGCCTGGCGTGGGTAAAAAATCGGCCCAGCGCTACGCCTATCACGTCTGCTTAAAAGATAACTTAGGCGGACTAAAACTAGCCCAAAGCATCGAGGACGCCGTAAGATTTACGGGTAAATGTCAAATTTGCGGCGGGCTTAGCGAGGATGAGATTTGCGACGTTTGCAGCGACGAAACTCGCGACAGTGAGCTACTAGCCGTCGTCGAAAGTCCAAAAGATATCCTGGTTTTCGAGCAAAGCGCGATATACCGAGGTCGCTACTTCGTGCTAGAAGAGATAACGCAGACACAAACCGAAAAAATACGCGAAATCATCCGCCAAAATGGCGTAACCGAGATTATCTTCGCGCTAACCCCGGGACTTAGCAGCGACGCGGTGATGGTCTTTATCGAAGACAAGCTAAGCGATTTGGGCGTTAAATTTAGCAAGATAGCCCAAGGCGTACCCACAGGCGTAAATCTCGAAAACATCGACCTTCTCTCGCTTATGAAAGCGCTTGATAGTAGAACCGAGCTATAAATTTACCGGTGACGCCTCGCAAAATTCGGTATCAAACTCTTAAAAATTTAGTCTTTAATCTCGCGATTTTATTTGCACCGTTAAATTTGCGCTTAGCTTTCTTAAAATAGACAAACTCGGCCAAGCCGCTAGCGACTGTAAATTTTCGGGCGAGGTTTTGCAAATTTCGTCTACGTCTCATTTAAATTTAAGCAACTCTAAGTAAGCCGTCCGCGTATCGCCTAGGTTTGTCGCGTGCCGTTTAGCGCAAATTTTAGCCGCGGCACGCCGAATTTGGCGATAAATTTGTATCTAAGCCCCGCGCGATTTAAGCACGCAACCCGTACTCGCCGGCTTATTTTCGTCCGCCCACTTCGCCAAAGTTAAATTTACCGCCGCGCTGTCGTAAGTTTTCTAAATTTGAGTTCGCCCCGCCGCCGCCGAGTTTGCCGTTTAAATTTAATCTTTAGCTGATTTTGGGATAAAACGAGTCGTCGCGGACGGCGAGTAAATTTAACTCGCGAGTTTGGATTTTTACGGACAAACGACCTGCAAAACGCTAGCAAATCCCAAAATAAAACAGCTGCGGTTTGTCTTATCCGCGTTTTAGCCTTACTTAGCGGCGGCGTTAAATTTCAGCTTAACGAGCGTAAATTTACTAATCTGCGGCTACGCCAACGCAAAGAAATGCGAGTCGTTTAAATCGGCAAGTACCAGGCGGGGCTTTGGCTTAAATTTACTAGGCGGCTGCTTTGCCCGGGCGAGGCTAAAACCAAACCCGCGCGGCAATCAAAATTTAATCTCTCAACGCCCAAAAATCCTAGCCAAAGCGTCGCAAAAATAATCCAAATCTAGCAAATCAAATTTAATGCCCGCTCTAAACCGAGTCGTTTACGCGACACAAGGTTTAACCAAATACGCGGCAAAACCCTAAATTTATCGCGATTTAGCATAAAAACTCAAAGCAAATCAAACGTCCGCAAAACCGCTAGCTAAAATCTAATCCCAAATGCCGCATCAAAATGCCCGCTACTAGACGGCGCAAAAGCGCGCATACGGAATAGCAAAAGATTAAAAAATAAAAAGACGCAAAATTTAAAAAGGATAGCCGCCCCGTTAAAACGAGGCGACGAGAGGTTATTTTGTAGTTTTTTGGATATACGAGAACTCTGAAATCTTAGTCCACTCGCGAGCCTTAGCCAAAAACGCTCTTTGAGAGTCCAAAATCTCCTTAAATAGCGGATCTTTGGCCGCTTCTTCGTCTAGGATCTCGTCGCTTGCTTTTCTAAGCGCGTCCATGACGTCCTGAGGGAACGAGCGAACCTCGATATCGGGATACTCGGCCTTCATCTTCGCCCAGTATTCGGCGTTATCAAAGAACGAGCGCGTATTTAGCATGCTAGCTACCTCGTTAGCCGCTGCCTCGATCACGGCCTGAAGGTCGGCAGGTAGCTTCTCGTAGGTCTTTTTATTTACGAAAAACTGAGTCTGGCCGCTCGGCTCTTGCCAGCCGGTGTAGTAGTATTTAGCGATCTTGTGAAAGCCAAGACCCATATCAAACGCAGGGCTCACCCACTCGACCGAGTCTATCGTACCCATCTCTAGCGCCATGTATAGCTCGCCGGTCGGGATCGTGTTTATCGTCGCTCCCACGCGCGCCATAACCTCGCCGCCAAAGCCAGGGATCCTGATCTTTAGGCCTTTTAGATCATCTACGCTTTTGATCTCCTTTTTAAACCAACCGCCCATTTGCGTGCCGGTGTCTCCCGCAAGGAAAACTTTAATGTTGTATTTGTCGAATACCTTTTCCTCTAGCTGCTTGCCGCCGCCAAACTCATACCATGCGCGTAACTCAGTCGCGGTCATACCAAAAGGCACGGCGGTAAAAAACATAGTGTTTGCATCTTTGCCCTTATAGTAGTAAGACGCCGTGTAGCCGATATCGTACTGGCCGCCTTTTACGAAGTCTAGGATACCAAACGGAGATTTGTGCTTAGAGGGATAGTCTATCCTAACCTCTAGCCTACCGTCGCTTAGCGTCTCGACGACGCGCTTAAATTCTTTTGCCGCATCTCCCAAAACAGGCGTAGTGCCCTCCCAAGTGCTAGCTAGCTTTAGCTTGTAGGTCTTGTCCGCGGCATTTGCGCCAAGCGCTAAGCCAAAAACGGCTAAGAGTGCTAAAAACTTTTTCATTTTTGCTCCTTAAAAATAGTTTTAGCGATTATACTTAAGCAAAATTAAAGCCGCTTTAAAAATATTAAATTTTCTTCTTTGCCCAAAAAAACGTAAATTTATTTTCAAATTTGATGTAAAATGAAGCACTTTAACAAAAGGATCGAATTTGACGAAAAAAACTAAAATCCTAGCCACTATCGGCCCATCAAGCCAAAGCGAAGAGATCATCGAGCAGTTAGCGCTTGCTGGCGTAAACGCGTTTAGGCTAAATTTCAGCCACGGTTCGCACGAGTACCATAAAGAAACGATCGAAAAAATCAGACGCGTCGAAGCCAAAATCGGGCGCCCGATCGGTATATTTCAAGATATCTGCGGCCCAAAAATAAGGGTCGGCAAGCTAAAAGAGCCCTTTGGGCTAAAAGCCGGCGATGCGCTTGAAGTGTATAAAGACGAAATCTTAGGCGAAAAAACGGGCGAAAACAGCTACAAACTAAGCATAAATCAGCCTCAAATTTTACCGCTTTTAAAAGAGGGCGAATACATCTACCTCTACGACGGCTCCATCAGGGCCAAAGTAGAGCGCGCGGGCAGCGGCAAAAAAGACGAAGCGGTGCTAGCGCGCATCGAAAACGACGGGACGCTAAACTCCAATAAAGGCGTAAATTTCCCCAACACCAAAATCAACATCGACGTCATCACGCCAAAAGACCGCGAGGATATGAGATTTGGCGCGGCTAACGGCGTAGATTTCGTCGCTATTTCTTTCGTGCAAAACGCAAACGATATCGTAAAAGCGCGCGAGATTTTAGAAAATTTCGGTTCGCGGGCTAAAATTTACGCAAAAATAGAAAAATTCGACGCCGTAGAAAACATAGACGAGATCATAGAGGCTAGCGACGGCGTGATGGTCGCGCGCGGAGATCTGGGTATCGAGGTGCCATACTATAAGGTGCCGACCATCCAAAAGCTCATCATCAAAAAGGCCAACGAAGCCTCAAAACCGGTCATCACCGCCACGCAAATGATGCTAAGCATGGCCGAACACGAAACGGCGACTAGAGCGGAAATCAGCGACGTAGCAAATGCCGTGCTAGACGGCACGGACGCCGTGATGCTAAGCGAAGAGAGCGCTATCGGCAAAAACCCAGTCGCCGTCGTGCAGGCTATGCGAAACACCATCGTCCAGACGCAGCAGATTTATCCGTTTAATAAATTCGATAAATTCGAGCGCTACGACGACATAGACGTGGTCGCGGCTAGCTCGGCTAGGCTGGCCGTACAGCTGGACGTAGAAAGCATCATCTCGATAACAAGCTCCGGTAAATCGGCTCTAAAGATGGCTAGATACCGCGCAAATAAAGACATTATCGCTATCACGCACGACGAGGAGACCGCCCATCAGCTCACGCTGGCGTGGGGCGTGACACCTGCTTTCGTACTGGGTAGAGACGACCTTAATCTACTCGTGGCAAACACCATCAAAAAAGCCTCCGAGCTGGGATTTGTTAGTCGCGACAAGTCCTATATCATGACGGCCGGCTATCCTGCAGGAGTCGCGGGCAGCACGAACTTCATCCGCATCCTAAAACGCGAACAGATCGACTACTACATCGAGCTGGCGCAAAAGCAAAAAGACGGAAAATAGCAAATCTGCGCGGGTTAAATTTGAGCTAAATTTGATCCGCAAAAGCTTAGGCGGCAGGCAAATTTGGGCTAAATTCGAGCTAGGTATGCTCGGCTGGACTCTGGTCTGGATCCGCCCTAGGTAACCTGGTTCAAATTAGATTTTAAATTTGAACCGCCCAAGCCAAGAGGGTAAATAAATTTAAACGAATTTGAGCGTATCTAGCTGGGTAGTGGTAGGTCTTTGATTTAAATTTGCCTTGCGAAAATTTGACGCTTCCGTCGTTAGAGCCGGGCTTGCTCGCATTTATTAGCCAAGCGGCGTTTACGCTAAATTTGGCTTAAATTTTGCCATAAATCGCCGCCGCGCGTTACGAAAGTAGATTTATTTATCAGCGCTCTAAAACTCGATTCTATTTGCGTGACATGCCGCCACCAAGTCCGCCGAGGGTAAAAGTTTTATTGAGTCGATAGGCGCGGTGGAAATTTCACCTATCCAAAACCGATGCGGTTTATGCGTCTTGCTAATATTTTCAAACAAACGCGAAATAAAAAACTCCAAGTCCTTTGTTTTTCTACGCTAGATTCTTTCGTGCGGTAGTCGTAAATAACGTAGCTATCAAAACTTGCCTAGCGTCTCTTTATAAGAACTAGGAAAGGCGATATTTTTACGCTTCAAACCGAGTTAGCAAGTCAAATTTAAACAGCCTCGCACGAAATCTTATGTTTTACGGCTAAGTTTTCAAACATCTCGTTTTCTTTATTTTTACTAGAAATAAAATAAAAATTACGTAGAGATAGTTTCGAAAAAATACCGCTTATGTCTTCAAATTTGACCTTTGAAAACGTTACGGCCAGATTTTTTAAATTTTTTAGATCATATACACGGCTAATGTCTTCTAAATTTTTACAATTTAAAATTTGTAGAGTATGCAGCCTATCCGGCTTTAGCTTAGGAAGCGAATTTAGCCCCTTGACGCCATTAATATCGAGCCTCTCTAAATTTAAACAGTCGGATACAAACGAGAAGCCCGATAGCTTTTTGCAGTTATTTAACGCCAATCGACTAAGATTTGGAAATTTAAGCGCTAACGCCCACTCGTCGGTAAGCTCGCTTAGAACTTCTAGGTTTTTACGCTATTTTTGCCGTCTAAATGGACTAAAGAAATCTTTCTCAACGATAAGTTCTCGATAGAGTTATCGTTTATGATGTCGTAATACTCGCTTGGCAAAATCAAATCATTTATATGCAAGCCGGGTAGCTTATTAAATTTTCTCAAGGGCGAAAAGTCCATACTTTTTCTCAAGTAGCCGCTTAACTCAAAAGTTATAAGCTCATTTACGTACTTTAACGCGCCGATATCGCAAAGCGGCGTCGCTTGATGAGATAAAATATTAAGATGATTTATGTTCGGCAAAAATTTAAGGATATCTAGTCCCTTTGCAAAGTCGCCGTCCGACAAATCGTCTTCTAAAACGATTATCAGCCTGAAATCATCTACATCTTTGAGAATTTGGGCTAAATCAGGCGAAATTTCTTTTCGTACGCCGCTATATATAGATAAGCTTTTATTTTCTCAAATAGATAAAATCTCATCGCAAGATAGGGTTTGCGTATCGGCGGTTAGTCTTACGTGTTCTACGGCAAGCATTTGTGTTTTCCTTATTTTATAGCAATCCGGCTAGACTGTCGGTAAACCTCTCGTGATTTTAAACGCGTAATGCCTTGGTTAAAAATATTAGCATTAAATACTTGCAAAATACCCAAAAAGGTAAATTTACGAGCCAAATTTATAAATTTGCGCAGAATTTATCCAAGCCTCAATGCTTTTTGCATTGCATTTTCGATTTTAGTTTCGTCAAGAGAGCCGTCAAAAAATAAATTTAGCGCCAAAGCAGCCTGAAAAAGCAACATCTCCGAGCCGTCTTTATGCCTAAGTCCGCTAGCGGCGGCTAAATTTAAAAAGGGTGTTTTTTTACCGTAGATCACGTCAAAGGCAAATTTAGCCTCGTCAAAAATAGGGCACAAAAGCTCGGTGGGCGCGGGTAAATTTTCATCTTTTAGCCCCGCTGAAGTCGTATTTACGACGAGGTCAAATTTGCCGACTTTAAATTCGGCGAAATTTGCCCAGCTAAAATTTTCGTATTCGGCAAAATTTGCTAGCCTTTTCTCGCTTCTATTTAGCACGCAAACTCGTACGCCGCGGCTCTTTAGCGCGTAGGCGACCGCTTTAGCCGTCCCGCCCGCGCCTAAAACGAGAGCTGATTTTATCTCGCCAAAACTCTCTATCGCCCGCAAAAACCCTGGCGCGTCGGTATTGTGGCCGTAAATTTTGCCGCCGCGAGATACCAGAGTGTTTACGGAGCCGATTTTTATAGCCGTTTCGTCCGCTACGTCGCACTGCGCGAGCGCGGCTTCTTTGTGCGGGACGGTCACGTTTGTGCCGCTTAGTTTTAGTTCTTTAAATTTAGATATGAGCCGCGAGCCGTCCGTTAGCTCGTAGCGAGTGTAGAGGGCTTCGCGAGATAAACCAAGTTCGCCCAGAGCCGCGTTATGCAGTCTGGGCGAGATAGAGTGAGAGACGGGGTTGCCGAAAACGGCAAAAATTTTCATTTTATATTTACGATAAATGCGTTTGGAGCGGCACTTTGCTTGATCTTGGCTAACTCGCTTTTTAGCTGGGCTCCGCTATAAGGGCCGACGAGTACTTTAATGATTTCATCGCCGTTTACGTTAGTTCTATATAGCTTGTATGCGTAGCCTGCGGCTTTTAGCTTGCCAAGCTCGGGCGCTTTTTCGTTAAAGTGCTTTACCGCAAAAACCTGTATATAGCTACCGCTGTGAGCCTCGTCGCCGCCGGAGGCCGGAGTTTGCTTAGTCGGCTTTTGCTTCGCTACTTTTTCTTTATGCACATCGGTTGCTTTTGGTTGTTTGGCTACTTTTTCGTTTTTTGCCTCTTTTTGCTTCTGCTCTTTTGTTTTTACGACGTTTGCGTGCTGTTTAGACTCTGCTTTTGGTTCGCTTGGTTGTACGCTAGGGGCGTCGTTTTGCTTTAGCGCCCCTTGTATGGTAGCAGGCTCCGTCGGAGACGTAGCGGGATCGCCGGCTTGTGCCTCTTGCTGTTTTTTATCCTCTTTTTCCTTGAGCGACTTTACCATATCTTCAAAGCTATCTTGGCCTTTATTTTCAGGCACGATAGACACTTGTTCAAAGTTATTTTGCTGCGGCTCCTGGACTAAAGGCTGGGTCGGCTCGGGCTGCGGTTGCGGCTGAGCTTGAGCTACTTGCTCCGGAGTAGGCACGTTTACTTGCTGCGGGATACTTCTAGTATTAGCCGGTTCTGGCGGTAGAGTCATCCTAGAGTCGGGCTGGGCTATCTGGGCATTAGTTTCGGACGAATTTAAAAATTTCATCGCGATCAAAACCGCCAAAAATATAATAACGAAGACGGCGACTAGGACGAGTATCCTTTTGACGCTTTTGCTTTTTTTGTCTTCATTGTTATCAAGCATGATGTCTCTTAGCTCGTTATACTCCATTTTTTCTCCTTACATATGTTTTGACCAGCTTGCGCCGCGCTCTTTTTGATAGACCTTATACGGCAACGTCAAGATATTAAATTCTTTCGGTAGCTCCATCGTCGGAAACACTCTCCACTCTTTAACCAAGCGCGAACTAAGCAGCATAGATAGCTTATTTGCGATCTGATAGCCCTCGTTTAGCGTCGTGTGGCCCTTATGCACGTAGAGGTGCAAATGCCCCGGCGTCTTACTCTCGTAGGCGGTAAAATTTATAAACCCCTCCTCGCGGAGCAAAAGCTGAGCTCGGTGCCAAAAGCGCTCAGGCATCCTGCCGTTGTAGTCAAAGACGATATTTTCGACCTTGTCGCCCGGCAGTATCAGCGAGTGCGCGACCGTGATCTTGCCCTCGTCGTGATCTTTTATCACCTGATAGCTTAGAGGCTCGTTTATGAGCTCAAATTTGTTAAAAAACGTTCGCCCCTTATACTCGATCTTGCTTACGATATTATCGCGTTTGATCCAGTAGTGGCTCGTGTTCATTTTGATTAGCGCGGTGTCTATGCTTTGCATCAATAAGTCGCCCTGTCGTAGATGATAAATTTGCTCGCAAGCTCTTTTAGCTCGGCTTTTACCCTGCTTTGAAGCTCGGCATTATTGATATCGCTTAGCACGTCGGCGATTTTATTTGCGATGATCTCAAATTCCGCCTCTTTCATACCGCGAGCCGTAAGCGCCGGACTTCCGATGCGGATACCGCTCGTGATAAACGGACTTCTGGTTTCTCCAGGAACGGTATTTTTATTTACGGTTATGCCGGCATTTCCAAGAGCGATATCGGCGTCTTTACCGCTAAATTCACGGTTTAAAAAGCTCATTAAAACTAGATGGTTATCGGTGCCGCCGCTAACTAGATCAAAGCCGCGTTTTACTAAAACTTCGGCTAGTTTTTTGATATTTGCTTTGACTTGCTTGGCGTAAATTTTCCATTCAGGCGAAAGGTTATGCTTAAAGCCTACCGCCTTTGCAGCGATAACGTGAACTAGCGGTCCGCCCTGAATGCCGGGGAAAATAGACGAATTTATCTTTTTAGCGTACTCTTCGTTGTTTGTCATAATGATACCGCCTCGAGGTCCGCGAAGGGTCTTGTGCGTAGTCGAGCTCACCACGTCACAGTGCGGAAACGGGCTCTGATGCTCGCTAGCTACGACTAAGCCCGCGATGTGCGCTACGTCGGCAAAGAGTATAGCGCCCACAGCATCGGCGATCTCGCGGAATTTCTTAAATTCGATCTCGCGAGTGTATGCGCTCGCGCCGCACACGATCATCTTTGGTTTTACGATTTGCGCGATTTCCATCACTTTGTCGTAGTTTATGCGTCCGTCAAGCTCCACGCCGTAGAAAAAGCTCTGATAAATTTTACCCGAGCTGCTTACTTTTGCGCCGTGAGTTAGGTGTCCGCCGTGGCTTAGATCCATGCCTAAAATTTTATCGCCGGGATTTAAAAGCGCGCCGTAAACGCCTTGGTTTGCCTGCGAGCCTGAGTTTGGCTGTACGTTTGCAAATTCGCAACCAAAAAGCTCTTTGCAGCGATCGATCGCTAGCTGCTCGATCTGATCAACGTATTCGCAACCGCCGTAGTAGCGTTTGCCTGGATAGCCTTCTGCGTATTTATTAGTTAGAATGGAGCCCATTACTTCCATTACTTCGGGATAGGTAAAATTTTCGCTCGCGATCATCTCGAGGTGGTCGCATTGGCGTTTTAGTTCTAAATTTACTAAATCAAAAATTTCTTTATCGTAACTTTGCAAACTCATTAATTCTCCTTGGTTTCGTTTTTTTGCGGTCTCATCGCAGGGAAAAGCACCACGTCGCGGATGGATTTTTTATTGGTTAGTAGCATCACGAGCCTATCTAGGCCGATACCCTGTCCGGCAGTCGGAGGCATCGCGTAGCCAAGAGCCCTCACGTAGTCCTCGTCCATCTCGTGAGCTTCGTCGTCGCCGGCATTTTTGGCTTCGATCTGTGAAGCGAAACGGCCGTACTGATCGATCGGGTCGTTTAGCTCGTTAAAGCCGTTAGCTAGCTCGCGTCCCGCGATAAACAGCTCAAATCTCTCGGCTATATCGGGGTTTGCATCGCTTCTGCGAGAAAGCGGACTGATAGAAATCGGATAGTCGATGATGAAAGTCGGATCGGTTAGTTTGCTCTCTACGTAGTTATCGAAAAGTTCGGCCTGCAAATGCCCTAAATCAAGCTTTGCGTTTGCCTCAAAGCCGTCCGCTTTGAGCTTGGCTAAAATTTTATCCTTATCGCCGATGATAGCTTCGTCCAGTCCACCGATTTCTACGAGCGCTTTTTTGTAGCTTATGCGTTTAAACGGCTTGCTAAAATCAATCTGCATACCGTCAAATTCGATGATTTTAGGCATATCTAGTTTATCGAGAAGCACGTTAAATAACTCCTCGGTTAGCCCCATCAAATCGTGATAAGTGTGCCACGCCCAGTAAAACTCGATGCTTGTAAATTCGGGATTGTGCGTTAGATCCATACCCTCGTTGCGGAAATTTCTATTCATCTCGTAAACGGCGTCAAAACCGCCCACGATGAGACGCTTTAGATAAAGCTCGGGCGCGATGCGCAAAAATCTCTCCACGCCAAGCGCGTTGTGAAAGGTTACGAAAGGCTTAGCGTTAGCTCCGCCGGGGATCGGATGCATCATAGGAGTCTCGACCTCTAAAAAGCCCTTATCTTCGAAAAATCTGCGAATCGTGCTAACGATAACCGAGCGGCGCTTAAAATCAGCCCTAACCTCTGGATTCATTATCATATCGAGGTATCTTTGGCGGTATCTAGTCTCGATGTCAGTTAGTCCGTGAAATTTCTCTGGAAGCGGCGAAATAGCCTTTGATGCCAAAGTTAGCTCGCTAACGTGCATCGAAAATTCGCCCGTTCGCGTGACGAAGGCATACCCGCGTACATATATGATGTCGCCTACTTCTATATTTTTCTTTACAACCTTAAACCAGTCTGGATCAAGCGTCTTGTTGCTAAAGTAAATTTGGAGATTGCCGTCCTCGTCTTCGATGTTGGCAAATATCGCCTTGCCAGCATCCCTGATGAGCTTTACGCGCCCGGCAAGGCTTACTAGCTGACCTTCGGCGCTCTTTTCTTCGGTGTCAATAATATGTTTAAATTTGAGCCTAAATTTAGCTATATCCATATCGCGGCGCAAAAAATGCGGATAGGGATTTACGCCCGAGTTTCGTAGCTCGTTTGCGGTCTCTAGCCTTTGGATTTCCAGTTGATTTTCAAATATCACTTGCCGCCCTTTGCCTCTTTGGCGGTACACTCCTTGCATACTCCGTAAAGCTGCATCATGTGTCCGGTTAACTTAAAGCCGTGTTCTTTTGCTATGCTAGATTGTCTTTTTTCAATCGTTTGATCTTCAAACTCTATGATTGTTCCGCATCTGCGGCATATCATGTGGTCGTGGTGAGGTTTGGTGGCAAGCTCGAATTTTTTCCCTTGCGAGCCGAAGCTGATAGAGGTTACCATCTCGGCTTCCTCGAGTAAATTTAGCGTTCTATAAACGGTCGCGATACCGACGTTTAAGTCGGGATAGGTCTCTTTAATAAAAAAATATAGTCTCTCCGGAGTAAAATGCTCGTCGTTATTATAAAGCGTTTTTAATAAAACCTCGCGTTGCTGCGTGTATTTTAACCCGTTATCTCTTAAAATTTTTTTGAATTTTTCAAGAAGGGCGTCGTATTCTAAATTTTCGATAGTCATCTTTGCTCCTTAAATCGTCGAATTTAGCTCTAAATTCGGTTTGTGCTCTTGTTTGGCGGCGTCAAAAGGCGTCTCGATATTACCCACGCCGCCGGCTATCGCCTTTACGTCTACGTTCATTATCCATTTACCGGTCTCCAGTAGCACGGGATATAGTTTGCTTCCGGCAAAATACGGCTCAATTTTATTGTTTAGCACCTGAATATTGGATACAGTTACTATTAGCACCGCAAAAACTAGGAAAATTTTAGCGCTACCCACGACAAAGCCGCCTAGTTTATCTAAAAACCCGAGTCCGCTTAGACCGACTAGTTTTGATAAAAATGCGCCTATGCCTAAGCAAACGACCCAAAAAACGATGAGCGTCGATAAAAACCCGGCAAAAAACACGACCGTATCCCCGTCTAGCTTATAGACTTTGTCGCTGATGATTTGTCCGGCTTTTGCCGCAAATCTACTAGCTACCACGATACCGCCGATAAGCCCCACAAGCCCGAATATCTCCTTAATAAGACCGCTTATCACGCCCTTTATGCCTAGTATCAGCACAAGCGAGACTACGACCACGTCAAATAGCGTAACAAACTCCATCACATCCCCAGTAGCGGTCCCAACTCTTGCTGGTTGCTTGAGTATCTCATTGCCATTTCTTTGCTTATTTGATTTGCTTTGAGCGCTTTCATTAGGGACTGAGTTTGAGTTATCATGCCGGTTACTTGCTGATTTAGCTGCATTTGAGAGTAAATTTGATGCACTTTATTTTCGCGTATGAGGTTTGCGATAGCGTTGTTATTTATTAAAATTTCATGAATCGCGATTCGTCCGCCGCTAGTCTTAGGAAGCAAGCTTTGCGATATAACCGCCGTTAGAGAAACTGAGAGCATATTTCGCACTTGAAGCTGCTCGCCGCCTTCAAAGCTATCTATGATACGGTTGATAGTCTGGATAGCGGAGTTCGTGTGCAAGGTTCCAAAAACCAAGTGTCCGGTCTCAGCCGCCGTAATAGCCGTAGATATGGTCTCTCTATCGCGCAGCTCGCCCACCAAAATGATATCGGGGTCTTCGCGAAGCGCGCTTTTTAGAGCCTTAGCGTATGAGTGGGTATCCGTACCGACGTTTCTTTGAGAAAAAAGCGCTTTTTTATTCGTATGCACGAATTCCACGGGATCTTCGATGGTTAGGATATGTTTTCTGTGGTTTAAATTTATCTCGTTTAGCATCGCGGCAAGAGTGGTGGATTTACCGCTACCGGTCGGTCCGGTAACCAGTATCATGCCCTTTTCGCGCTTTACGACCTCCTTAAAAACGCCCGGAGCTCTCAAATCATCAAGAGACGGTATGTCGGTAGGGATTATACGAAACGCCGCAGCCAAGTCTCCGTTTGAGGTGTAGTAGTAGTTGCCTCTGAAGCGGCCTACGCCCGGAAGCTCTATCGCAAAGTCAAGCTCCTTATCCTCCTCAAGCTCGCTTTTTTGAGTATCGGTTATCAAAGCGTAGCAGATATCTTGTATATCGTGTCCGCTCAAAACTCCCAGCTCAAGCGGTCTTAACGTTCCGTCTATGCGAATTTGCGGTTCGCTTTTTGAAACTAAGTGCAAGTCGCTCGCCTTATTATGCACGACGGTTTTTAGAAGCGTTTCTAGGCTTACGTCTATTTTTTTTGGTTCTAGCGCGTCGCCTACGCCCCCCTGTTTTATTTCTTCCATTTATATTTTCCTTATTCGATTATTTTCG
Organism: uncultured Campylobacter sp.; assembly: GCA_963518005.1. Classification (GTDB taxonomy): domain Bacteria; phylum Campylobacterota; class Campylobacteria; order Campylobacterales; family Campylobacteraceae; genus Campylobacter_A. The sequence goes on along the minus strand of CAUQJU010000001.1, from coordinate 5,595 downwards.
GTACGACGAAAAAATGCTCGCTACTCATAGGAGCATGCTTTAGTATCGTTTCTATCACGTCCGAGCTTACGCTTACGTCTTCTCTTAGCGGAGTTCCGCCGTCTATGGAGTTTACGACCGCCCCCACGTCGCTTAAGTCCAGCTCGTCTAGTATATCTACGAAATTTAAAATTTCGCTAAGTTGATTTTCAATCTCTTTTCGCTTCTCTTCGCCTATTTTAAGCGAGCTAAGCTTTTCAAGCTTAGCTAGCAGCGTATCGTCTATTTGCATAAAACCTCGTTTAAATTTTTAAATTTTCTCGCATTATAGCACATTTTGTCTTGATTTTTATGGTGTTTTATAATTATTATGCTACAATTACGAACTTTCAATATCTAAAATTTTAAGGAAAAAGCTTGGCTATCAAAGACGATATCAACTCCATAAAAGAAGAGCTAAATACTCAAGAACAATTTTTAGAAAATATGATAAAAAGCGAAAGATTTTTTAAAAAATATAGCAAATTTATCATAACCGCGGTCATTTTAGGCGCGATCGGCGCGATCGGATACTACGTAAACGACGCCTTAAAAGAAAAAGATTTCAAAGCCGCAAACGCCGCCTATGCTAAGCTAATACTTAACCCAAAAGACGAGCAAGCAAAAGCCGAGCTAAAGCAAAAAGACGCCTCTCTTTACGCGCTTTACGAATTTAAAGTCGCCGTCGATAACAACGACACGAACGCGTTAAAATCGCTAGCAAACGAGCGGATTGATCCGCTTTTAAAAGATATCGTAAAATACCAATTAAACGAGCCTAGCGGTCAAATTTTAAGCTCGTATAGAGCCGCGATTAACGGCTATGAGCTATTAAAAGAAGATAAAATCGACGAAGCCAAAAACGAATTTAAGAAAATCCCGTTAAATTCGCAGCTACAAGATCTCGTCAAAAATTTAGAACACTACCAAGGAAAAACAAAATGAAAAAATTTCAGACTATTTTAGCCGCCGTTTTGTGCGCGGCCGTACTCGGCGGATGCAGCACGAAAAGGCAATACTTCGAACCGACCGACGTGCAAAATGAAAAAATCTCGGAAACTAGGCTGCCTTCTAGCATCGCGACCGCGAGCCTAAACGGAGCGGTGCTAAAAAACGGCATGGTTATAACCAAAAGCGGCTTACTTGCGCCGGAGATAAAGCTGCCAAAGGGCGCAACCTTGTTAAATTACGGCGACGGTAAATTTATCAGCTCGGATTTAAACGGAAATTTGATCGTCGAAAATAGCTCCAACGAAATTTTATTTCAAAGAAGCTTTGATCAAGCCGTCGTATCGGCCGCTCTTGAGGGCGACAAGCTCGCTGCCTTAACCGCGAGTAACGTCATATATCTCATCGATATCGCGACAAACGAGGTTTTGCTCGAGTTTGAGAGCTCAAACGTCTATGCGCAAGACTCTCGCGTAGCAGCGCCGCTATTTATGAGCTCGCTCGTCATTTTCCCTACGCTTGACGGCAAGATCATGATCGTAAATAAAAGTCAGGGCCGAATTTTACGCGACGTAATCGTTAGCAGCGAACAGTTTTTTAACAACGTAATATCTTTAAATGTCGTAAACGACACGATGATAGCTGCCACCGGCAAGCGTATCGTCTCTATAAATCCGGAAAAAACGGTCTATTTTAACGGCGAGATCAAAGACGTAGTCATAAACGGCGAATACGTATATATCCTACTAAAAGACGGCAAAATCGTACTTAGCGACCTAAATTTGAAAAAAATTAAAGACGCGTATTTTAAATTCGCCATATTTTCAAGCGCCACCGTTTATAACGGCTCGCTTTATATAATGGAAAAAACAGGCTATCTAATCAAGACCGATTTAGCGCTTGACAACGCCAAAATTTACGAGCTTTCAGACGAGGTCGAGAGCCAAATTTTTGCAGGCGCGAAAGAATTTTACTACGACGATTACAGCCTAGAGCTTAAATGACGAAGCAAGAAATTTATCAAGTTCTGGAGGCTAAAAAGATTGTTTTAAAAAATTTAAGCTGGACACAACTTGATAAATTTACCAAAAAAAAGACCCTTGCCGCGCTTACGGGCATCGATATGAAGGGATTTTATACGCTTTTGTTTTTTCGCAGCGCAAAGGCTAGATTTTTGAGCAAAGAATTTGAAGCGATTGATGAAATAGCTAGCAAAATCGCCGAGCAAACGGGTATAAATTTTAAGAAAAAGGCTATTTTTTATAGCTCGGATATCTGCTCAAAAACCGTAAATTTGATGAAAGAAAACGGCTACAAATATGACTCTATGTGACGTAGGCAATACTAACGCCACCTTTTTTGAAGACGGCAAAATCACCAAAATCAAGCTCGAAAATTTCAAAGATTTTAAAAGCGACGGGAGGATTTATTTCATCAGCGTAAACGACGAGATGACTCAAAGACTTCGCAGTTTACCTAAATTCGTAAATTTAGAGCCGTATTTCGAGCTAGACACTATCTATAGCGGCCTAGGTATCGACCGGGTCGCTAGCTGCTACGCCGTAAAAAACGGCCTCATCATCGACGCCGGTAGCGCGATAACTATGGACGTTATGATGGACTCGATGCATCTTGGCGGCACGATAATGCCTGGTATCTCGCACCTCTTAAAAGCTTGCGAAGCGATTTCGCCCAGGCTAAAGATCTCGCTAAATTCGCAAATCGATCTCGACGCGCTCCCGCAAAAAACGGCCGATGCGGTAAGCTACGGCATCATAAAACCGATTTTACTTCTCATCGAAAATATGGCAAACGGCTCGAAAATCTACTTCACGGGCGGTGACGGCGAGTTTTTATCGCGCTTTTTTACCGACAGTATCTACGACCGTATGCTCGTTTTTCGCGGGATGCAAAAATTAATCGAACAAAAAAAGGACATTTTATGCTAACGGTTGCTCTGCCAAAAGGCCGCATCGCCGACGAAACGCTTGAGATTTTTAGGAAAATTTTTAATAGCTCGTTTGAATTTGAGGATAGAAAACTGCTGATGAGCGAGGGCGATTTTAAATTTCTAATGGTTCGCAACCAAGACATCCCGACCTACGTCGTAAACGGTGCTGCCGATATCGGCGTGGTGGGCCTTGACGTGCTTGAGGAGCATCGCCCGGACGTCGTGCGCCTACTTGATCTAAAGATCGGCAAATGTCGCGTCTGCGTGGGCGTCAAAGAGGGCGAGGAGCTAAATTTAAACGCTCCCGAGCTAAAGATCGCCACCAAAATGCCGCACATCTCGCGTAATTATTTCGCCGCAAAAGCTACCGCGCTAAAGATCATCAAGCTATACGGCTCGATCGAGCTAGCGCCGCTAGTCGGCCTTGCCGATGCTATCGTAGACGTCGTGGAAACGGGCACGACGATGAAACAAAACGGACTAAAAGTCGCCCAGACTATCATGCAAAGCTCGGCGTACCTTATCGCAAACAAAAATAGCTTCATAATTAAAAAAGACGAAATTTTATCGCTTTACGAAAAGATCAAAGCGCAAATTTAGGCTAAAAATATCTACTGCGCGATCAAATTGAGATAAGCCTCCGTTAGGCTATAAACGAAAAACGCCCAAGCCCCAATCCGTCACATATTCGTAGCGTAAAATTTAAATTAGAGCGACCAAGCCAAAAGATACGCGGCATCGGTTCGCACGCATAATCAAAGCCTTTTCAAAGATAAATTTAGTCTCGATTTACCCGCGCCAAATAGCAAATTTATCAAACCCGCAACCTTTAAAAAGCAAGCTCGCTATTTTGGGAGCTAACAGAGCCGCGTTTTGTAAACGCCGTGCTTCAAACTGCTTTAAAATACGTACCGATAATAGACAAAGGCGTTGCGCTAAAATATCATCTAAGAGAAACGACTAAGGCGATAAAAGCGGGCGGCGCCCTTAAAGACTACGCAAACGGCGGAGAAAAACGGCACAAGCAAAGAACAAACGATTTACGAACTTCATCAAATAAGGCGCCGAGCAAATACGAACGACGACGAAGCAATAAGGCCTAGCGATGAAGGAAGGCGGATTATCCTATAAATTTTTACCGAAAGTATAAATTATGTCTTAAAAATAAGCAAAAATCGGCGAGAATTTAAACAAATAAAAACTTCAAGTAAGCGCGGTAAAAACTCGTATAAATTTGCACGGCACCCTTGAGAATAAAAGCGGCTTTTCAAGCTCCCGTTTTAAAATCTCTTAATCGGGGCGGTTTTGCTAAACGCTCTTAGGCCGCCGTCTTTTATGTTTTGACCGCAGGGAGCTGCCTTATATCGGTCAATGCCCGGTTTACGGACTAAATCCGGTATCGCGGCGATGTAACCATTCAGCGATATGTTTTTGCTCTTGTTACCTTGAGCTACTGAGACATTAAAAATTTATTGGTTTTCCTACCGTGCGCCGTATAGCTATCGCCGCAAAAGCTAGATTATCTTGCGCGTCTCGTCCAAATTGCGAATTTGCGCGGCATTTATAGTTGAAATTTTATAAAGCCTTTGCAATACCGCACATACCGCAGCCTAGTCAAAAAGGATAGTGCGGTAAATTTATCGCTCAAAACCCGTTCGTTTATTAAAAATTTTTGGCGAACTTATGCGAGTTTTAGTTTTATTCGCAAACCGCCGGTAGGACGATTTCTTGCCGTTTGATTTGCTTTAGCACTTATTCAGCGAATATTTCACGCATTTTCGCAACTCGCGCAAATCGTCCGAGTGCCGCAAAAGCAAACTAGCAAAATACATAGAATTCCGATAAATTTAAAATATACGGCGAATCAGCCTGTAAAATACGCCGACTCGCCGCGCCCAAAGCGAGCAGAGGTTAAAATTTATAGTTATAGCCTACGTAGACGCCGTATTTTTTGCCGTCTATATCGTCTATATACTCGCTATCACTACCGTCATACCAAGCCTTGCTAGCTTTAAAGCCAAACTCGGCTTCATTATTGTCATTAAAACTATACGCTCCGCCTACTCTAGCGCCTAGGACGTAGCCCGCCGATGTCTCCGATACGTAGCGTCTTTCTCGCGGTGAGCTAGCGCGCATATCTAAGTCTAACATCGAAACGCCGGTATAAAGGCCGGCTATTAGCTTAAAGCTATCAGAGACCTTAGGCGTATAGTCCGCTCCGATAAGCAAATCGTGCGTTTTCCACTCGGCTTTGCCGCTCACATCGCCCTCGAAGATGCTTCTATCGGCCTTTAGCTGATAAGAATAGCCAAGATAAACGCGAGTCGCGTCAAAGTCGTATCCGCCCTTTACGCCAAACTCTGGCGCTTTATCGTGAAAACCGTCTCCCAAGTCGGTTTTAAAGTTATAACCGCCCTCAAGACCGATAAATCCGCCCTCTGCCATAGCACACACGCACGCTAGCGAACTTGTCAAAACCGCTTTAGCGATAAATTTTTGCATAAAAATCCTTTCAGGTAAAATGAGAGGGTATTCTACCCCCCCCCCCCCCCTAAATTTACATCCAAATCCCCCAATACGAGAGTTGGTGGTGCGTCTCGTGGGCTCGGAGATGTGAATAAGAGACAACTCTTCTCGCGGGTGAACGGACTGCGGACCAGTTTGAGGAGCCTGTCAAA